>JAHWJR010000011.1:18172-21550 GCA_019348335.1 Actinomycetota bacterium | reverse complement strand
CCTCGGGGATGTCGCCGACCAGCGAGCGGGCCAGCACGTAGTCGTCGTAGGGGTAGACGGTGCGGGCCTCCTCCGGCGGCAGCCCGAACCAGTGCTTGGACTCGGGATCGATCTGCGTGCGGTGGGCGAGCAGGGCGCGGGGCCGCACGTCGGCGAAGTCGGAGATGTCGACCCGGGTGGTGACCCGGTCGTCCTGGCCGACCCGCTCGAAGAACTCCGGACCGTACGGCGACTCCAGGCCCAGCTTCAGGAACCGCTCGTGGGCGGCCAGCACCCGGGCCCGGGTCCACACCGTGTAGTAGAGCTTGAGCGGCTGCCACGGCTCCCCCGCCTCGGGGTGGGCCACGGGGTCGCCGGCGGCCTCGAAGGCGGCCACGCCCACCTCGTGGACCCGGAGATGGTCCGGATGGGGGTAGCCCCGCTGGTCGTCGCCGTAGATGACGAGGACGTGGGGCCGGTGCCGGCGGATGGCGGCCACCAGCCGGCCCACGGCCTCGTCGAGGTCGGCCCGGGCGAAGCAACGGGGGTCCTCGTTCTCCGGCGAGCCGGGCATGCCCGAGTCGCGGTAGCCGAGCAGCACCAGCTCCTCGTAGCCGATGGCCTCCACCGACGCCGCCAGCTCCTCCATGCGGACCTCGGGCAGGCGGGCCCGGACGTCTTCGCGGTCCATGGCCGGGTTGAGGATGTCGCCCGCCTCGCCCCCGGTGCAGCAGACCAGGACGGTCCGCACCCCTTCGGCACGGGCTTTGGCCACCGTGGCCGCACCCTTCGACGCTTCGTCGTCGGGATGGGCGTGCACGGTCATCAGGCACAGGCGGTCCACGTCTGAAGGCCGGATCGACATCCCGGCAACCGTAGCGGTCGGCCCCCATGCTTTCGACGCCGTGGCTCCGCCGGCAAGCGGCGGATCGACCGGTCGCAGCACGCCGCGAGGGTTACCCTGGACACGTGGACTCGCCTGAGCACTGGCGCTGGGTGTGGCTGATCGTCGCCGCCGCCTGCGCCGCCGGCGAGATGGCGTCGCCAGGGTCGTTCTTCCTGCTCCCCTTCGCCGTGGGCGCCGCCGTCGCCGCGGTGCTGGCCTTCGCCGGGGTCGGGGTGGGCATCGAGTGGCTGGCCTTCCTGGTCGTGTCCGTCGCCGCGGTGGTGGCAACCCGCCCCCTCGCCCGCCGGCTCGACGAGGGCTCACCGACCGAGGGCATCGGGGCCCGCCGGTGGATGGGCGAGCTCGCCAGCGTGATCGAGACGATTCCCGCCGGTCCCCACGAGACCGGGCTGGTGCGCCTGGGCCGGGAGGAGTGGCGGGCCGAGAGCCTGGAGGGCGGGGCCATCGCCCCCGGCACCACGGTGAAGGTGGTCGACATGACCGGCACCCGCCTGGTGGTGTGGCCACTCGAGCAGGTGACCGCGGGGAACGAGGAGCCGGGCCCCGACGGCGAAGAACCCAGAGACTGAGGAGCCTGCCGTGCCGCCTGTCGTGATCGTCTTCGCCGTCCTCGCCTTCCTCCTGCTGCTCTACGTGGCCTCGGGCATCAAGATCGTCCGCCCCTACCAGCGGGGCCTGGTCGAGCGCCTGGGCAAGTACAAGGACACCGTCGACCCGGGCCTGCGCATCATCATCCCGGGCATCGACCGCATGACGCCGGTCGACATGCGCGAACAGGTCATCGACGTGCCGCCCCAGGAGGTCATCACCGAGGACAACGTGGTGACCAGCGTCGACGCCGTCATCTACTACGAGGCCACCGACCCCACGCGCCTGGTCTACAACGTCGGCAACTTCCTGCTGGCCATCACCAAGCTGGCCCAGACCAACCTGCGCAACGTGATCGGCGACATGGAGCTCGACGAGGCGCTCACCTCGCGCGACAAGATCAACACGTCGCTTCGGACCATCCTCGACGACGCCACCGACAACTGGGGCGTGCGGGTGGTCCGGGTCGAGATCCAGCGGGTCGACCCCCCGCCCGACGTCATGTCGTCGATGCACGAGGTCATGAAGGCCGAGCGCACGCGGCGGGCGGTGGTCACCGAGGCCCAGGGCTCCCGCGAGGCCGCCATCACCCGGGCCGAGGGCGAGAAGGCGTCGGCCGTGCTCGAGGCCGAAGGGCGCAAGCAACGCAACATCCTCGACGCTCAGGGCCAGGCGGAGGCCACCCGCCAGGTGGCCGACGCCGAGAAGTACCGCCAGCTCACCGTGGCCGAGGGCGAGGCCGAGGCCATCCGCAGCGTGTTCACCGCCATCCACGAAGGTGGGGCCACCCCCGACGTGCTGGCGCTCAAGTACTTCGAGGCGCTGCGCCACGTCGCCGACGGCCAGGCCACCAAGATCTTCCTGCCCGGCGACAGCTCGGGGCTGCTCACCTCGCTCGCCGGCGTGGCCGACCTGCTGCGAGACGGGCACGCGCCGGCCGACGCCGGCAGGTGAGCCTCACCGTCCACACCTACGACGAGGCCGGGTCAGCGCCCCTCGAGGACCCCGCCGACATCTCCCAGATCGTGGTCAACGACGGCTGCGTGGTCTGGGTCGACCTGGTCGACCCCGGCGACGACGACTTCGCCTGCCTGTCCGAGGAGTTCCAGCTCCACCCCCTGGCCATGGATGACGCCCGCAAGCACGGCCAGCGCCCCAAGCTGGAGCACTACCCCACCCACGCCTTCCTCGTGGCCTACTCCTACACACTGGCCGAGGTCGACCTGTTCGTCGGGCCCAACTGGGTCGTGACCGTCCGGGGCCGCAACGAGGACGGCGAGCCGTGGTCGCTCGACGCCGCCCGGGCCCGGATCGGGCGGCTGGCCAGCGGCGACGTCAGCGTGGGCGCCCTGGTCCACACCGTCCTCGACACGCTGGTCGACGGCTACTTCCTGGCCAACGACGCCTTCGAGGACGAGGTCGAGGAGTTCGAGGAGCGCATCCTCACCGAGCAGCTCGGCGACGAGGACACCATCCAGGCCCAGCTGCTCAGCGTGCGCCGCCGGCTGGTGGAGTTCCGCCGGGTGGTGGTGCCGCTGCGCGACGTGATGTCGTCGCTGATGCGGGGCGACGTGAGCTGGGTGGACGACCAGACCCGGCTGCACCTCCAGGACGTCTACGACCACGTGCTGCGGGCCATCGAGCAGCTCGACAGCCAGCGCGAGCTGGTGGGCAACGCCGTCGACGCCCACCTGGCCATCGTGTCCAACCGCATGAACCAGGTGATGAAGCGGTTGACCGCCTGGGGCGCCATCCTGCTGGGCGCCACGCTGGTGGCCGGCATCTACGGGATGAACTTCGAGAACATGCCCGAGCTGAGCTGGCCGTTCGGCTACCCCATGGCGCTCGGGATCATGGGGCTCATCACCGTGGTGGGCTACCGCTACTTCAGCCGCCGCCACTGG
>JAHWJR010000011.1:12049-18072 GCA_019348335.1 Actinomycetota bacterium | reverse complement strand
GGCCCGCTGCCGATGAGCTCGTCGCCGGCCCGCAGCACCTCGGTCCCCCGGGGCCGGTAGACGTAGCGCCCGCCCCGGCGGATGGCCATCACGTGGAAGCCGGGGTCGATGTCGAGGTGGAGCTCCCGCAGGCTGCGGCCCTCGACCGGCGAGCCCGCCCCCACCGGCAGGCGCACCACCACCTCGTCGGCGTCGCCCAGGGCGAGCGAGAGGATGGGGTGCACCTCCTCCTGCTTCTCGATGAGCCACACCATCTCCTGGGCGGCGTCGCCCAGGTCTTCGGCGGCCTGGCCCAGATGCAGCAGGCCTCGCAGCGGGGAGGGGTCGCTCGAGCGGGCCGACGAGCGCAGCACCCAGGTCTCCAGGCGCTCCTTCATCTCGTCGAGACGGTCCTCGAGGTGGCGCACCTCGGCGGCCAGGCCCACGTCGCGCATGACCAGGGCCGACCAGGCCAGTCCCACGCAGGTGGTGGAGATGTTCTTCATCTCCACCAAGACGTCGATGGCCCGGTCGAGGTCGGTGGTAGTCGGCTCCTCGGGGACCGTGGGCGGCTCCCACGACGGGGCCCCGGCCAGCTGGCGCAACCGGGAGATGCCCGCCGGCGAACCGTGCAGGAACAGCACGTCGCCGGGCAGGAGCACCTGGTCACCTCCCACGTCGGTGATCCAGTCGCGCTCGCGGTGGATGGCCACCACCCGCATGCCCACGGCCACCGGCAGCTCGAAGTCGGCCAGGACCCGGTGGGCGAAGTGCGACCCCTCCCGCAGCGACACCCGGTGGCTCACCTCCTCGGCCTCGGACATGTCGGCCACCAGCTCTCTGGGGATTCCCACCCGCCGGGTCACGATCCGGGAGATGTCCACGGCGTCGTTGCCCATCCGCTCGATGGAGGAGATGACCTTGAGCACCGACGCCATGGCGTCGGCCTCCCGGGGTGAGCGGGCCGCCATCACGCAGACCGCCCGCATGTCGTGGACCAACTCGCTCAGGCGCTGCTGGAGCTCGTCGACCTCGTCGGCCATCTGCGGGTCCCCGAAGTAGACCGAGGCGTAGGCGAGGTCGATCATGAGCTCGGAGGAGTCCTTCGCCTCCGAGATCATGGTCCGCAAATTGCGTGGTCGTTCATCCACGGCGTTGTCGAGGTTACGCGATGCCGAGGACGACGATGGCCAGAATCAACGCGAACGACCCGGCCAGGTCGACCGACGAGGTGACGACGGGGATGCCGATGGTGTCGGGGTCGAGGCCCAGGCGGGTGGCGGCGATGGTGCCGTAGTAGGCGACCACCACCACGAAGAAGGTGGCCACCGACCCGCCGAGGAGGGCGACGCCGAGCAGGCGCAGCGGGCCGGGACTGGCCAGGTTGGCCACGGCCGAGCCCACGTCGGCCACCGCCGAGACCATCACGAACAGCGGGATGGCCAAGGCGAAGGTGAAGGCGACGTGGAAGCGGGCCCGCCCGCTGGGAAGGGCGGCGGGAGCGATGACGCCCAGGTGCAAGCCGCTCGAGAGCCGGCTGGAGAGGATGCCGCCCAGGGCGCCGGCGCTGGCCAGGAAGGGCGGGACGAGCACGAGCAGGGCCGGATAGGTGACGAACGAGGCCAGGCGCTTCTCGATGATGAGCCCGGCCACCAACCCGACGACCGCCGCTCCCAGCACGACCGGGAAGGACTCGACGAGGATGCGCTTGAGCAGGGGCTGCGGCGAGCGCACGGCGGCGACCAGCACGGCCACCGAGAACACTCCGAGGACCAGGGCCAGCACCGGCGTGACCAGGTCGATGCCCACCAGGAAGGTGGAGAGGAAGATGGCGGGCAGCGTCACCATGTCGCCGGCGGCGGTGATGACCGGGGCCAGCACGTTGTCCATGTCCCAACCGCCCCGGGCCGAGGCGGCGGCCAGGGCCACGGTGAGGGCCATCACCAGCGCCGACGACACCAGCCCCGCCAGCACCGAGATGACGACCAGGTCGGGGATGGAGATGGTGTTCTCCAGCCCGAAGACCACCGCCACCGCCTTGGCCAGGAAGGCCAGGGCCAGCGCGGTGGTGATCGACAGGGTGGCGGCCGCCAGCAGGTTCTGGCCCACCACTGTGTCGGTCCGGCGGGCGAGCCCGAAGGTGCCGGTGTGGATCGAGGTGCTGAGCCGGCTCCCCAGCGCCCCGAAGATGGTGCCGCGCATGCCGATGGCCGCGGGGACCAGCACGAGCAGGCCGGGGAGGGCCTCGAGCGTCGACTCGATGGAGCCGAGCGTGAGGCCGGCGACGAAGCTGGCCAGCAGCGAGACGGTAAGGGCGACCAGGCTCTGGCGGGTGCTGGCGGCGTCAGGGCCCAGCAGGGCCCGGTACCGGGCCAGCAAGCGGAGGCGACGTCGCTGCACGGGGGCCGAGTCTGCCCGACCGCCGGGGCGGTGGGGGGCTTACGAGTGATCAGCCGGCGCACGAGGCGCCGGCGGCGGGCCGCTGACCTAGCGGCGGGAGCGGGACATTCAACCAGGCTTCATCGGCGGCCGCCCGTCGTCCTCGGGGCTCAGCGGCCCCGGGCTGGACCGGCCCGCCAGCTCGGCCAGCTTGGCGTCCCAGCCGTTGGCCCGGTCACGGTGCCAGCCCTCGCTGCTGTCGACGACCTTGCCGTCGGCGTCGACCAGCACCAGGGAGGGCACGGCGTCGAGCTCGTAGGCCTTCGACACCACGTAGCCGTCGCTGTCGTCGAGCACCGGCGCCTCGAACTCCCGCTCGTCGAGCCATCCCCGGGCCTTGCCCAGCGGGTCCTGGGAGATGGCCACGACAGGGACGCTGTCGCCGTAGCGCCGCGCCAGCTCACCCCAGACGGGGAACGACAGCTGGCACGTGGGGCAGCTCGTCTTGAAGAAGGCCAGGAGCGCAGGCCCCTTGGCCGTGAGGTCGGTCAGGCTGAGGAGGTCGGATCCGTTGCCGGCGGCGGGAAGGGCGAACTCCGGAGCTTCGGAACCAGCAGCAAGGGCCATGGCGGCAACCGTAGCGACACGCTCAGCACGTGGAGAAGCCGCTCAACCCCTCGGGCTCCTCGTCGATCGCCTCCACCGACGCCACCTGGGCCTGGGGCGTGCCCTGGCGGCACCAACCCTGCAGGCGTTCCACGGCCTCGGGCTCACCCTCGGCCACCACCTCGACGCGCCCGTCGGGCAGGTTCCGGGCCCAGCCGGCCACGCCGGCGGAGGCCGCCTCCCGCCGGCAGCGGTCGCGGAAGAACACGCCCTGCACCTCACCGGAGACGAGCAGGCGGCGACGCAGCAATGCCATGGTGAGCTGCCACGCTACCGCCGTGGCATCGACCGGCGTGGCGCTGACCGACGTGGCCACCGTCGCCGTCCTCGCCTTCGTGGGCCTGCGCCTCGTCGGGGTGGCCCGCCACGCCGTGCGCGCCCCGCTGCGGGCGCGGGTCGTGGCCCTGTGGAAGGGCCTGCGTCCCCGTCACCTGTTGCCGGTCCCGGTGGTGCTCACCGCCGTGGTGGCGGCGGCGACCGCCCTCGTGCAGGTGCCGGGGCTCGACGTCGGCTGGTGGACGGCTCTCGGTGGCTACGGCAACCCCGTCACCGGCGGGACCGAGCAGACGACCGGCACCCCACTGGAGCTCATCGTGCCGCTGGTCTTCGTGGTGCTGTTGCTCCCCGGGCTTCCCCTGTTCGCCGCCGCCGAGGAGCGGATGTTCCGCCTCGGTGCCGAGGGATGGTCGACCACCCGCCGGATCGGGATGGGGGTGGTGTTCGGCCTGGCCCACGCGCTGATCGGCATTCCTCTCGGCGTGGCCCTGGCCCTGTCGATCGGCGGGTGGTGGTTCACCGCCGTGTACCTGTGGGGGTTCCGGCGGGGCGGGCGGGCCCGCGCCTACCTCGAGAGCACGCTCGCCCACCTGGCCTACAACGCCTGCGTGCTGGCGGTGTTGGTGCTCTCGCTCGCATTTGTCATTTGACCACTGACAGTTCGCCCGTCCAGTGGTAGCGTTCCCGCGGTCAAGTGGGTACGTGCGTCAGGCCGACCCCGTCGAGCAACAAGGGGGATCGGTCATGGCTACCGGTACCGTCAAATGGTTCAACGCAGAGAAGGGCTACGGGTTCATCCAGCGTGAGGGTGGGTCCGACCTGTTCGTGCACTACACCGCCATCAGTGGGTCGGGTTACCGCTCTCTGGAGGAGGGTCAGGCGGTCGAGTTCGAGGTGACCCAGGGCCCCAAGGGCGACCAGGCCCAGAACGTCAGCGTCATCTAGACCGCTTCCGCAACGCTCACACAGGCCGCGGCCACCCCTGCTTCGGGCAGGGGTGCCTGCGGCCTGTGTCGCGTCCGGGCCGACTACCGAAAGTCCCGGGAGCGCCCGGGCACGTGCAGGGACAGGGCCTCGAGGTGGTCGGCCACCAGGTTGACCACCCCGTCGGCCCGCTCGAGCACGCCCCGGGCCACCAGCGCCGGCGAGGTCCGGGCCACGGTCCGGTAGCGCTCCCAGCACCCGGCCGAGCAGATGACGTTGACCAGGCCGGTCTCGTCCTCGAGGTTGACGAACACCGTGCCCGAGGCCGTGCCCGGGCGCTGGCGGTGGGTGACCACGCCGGCGACCCGCACCCGCCGGCCGGGCTCGGCGGTGGCCAGTTGCTCGGCGGTGAGCACCCCCCGGGCGTCGAGCTGGGCACGCACGTGCTCGGTGGGGTGGGCGCCGGCGCCGATGCCGGTGGCCCACAGGTCGGCCGCGGTCTCCTCGGGAGGGGCCATGCCCGGCAGGGGCGGAGCCTCGACACCGGTGACCACCCCGGGCAGGCGGTCGGGGCGGGCCTGGGCGCAGGCGCCGGCGGCCCACAGCGCCGCTCGCCGGTCGAGCCCCAAGCTGGCGAAGGCGCCGGCGGTGGCCAGCGCCTCCAGCGCCGGCAGCCCGGCGCCGCTGCCCCGCACCACCTCGTCGATCGAGGCGTAGGGGCCGCCCTCGGCGATGCGGGTGGCCAGGTCGTCGCCCACGTTGCGCACCTGGTCGAGGCCCAGGCGCACCGCCACTCCCCCGGCGCTGCCGGCGCAGGCCTCGAGGCTGGACGTGGCGGCGCCGGCGTTGACGTCCGGCCGGCGCACCACCACCCCGTGGCGCCGGGCGTCGCGCACCAGCGTGTGCGGTGACCAGAACCCCATGGGCTGGGCGTCGAGCAGGGCGGCGCAGAACGCCGCCGGGTAGTGGTGCTTGAGCCAGGCGCTGGCGTAGACCAGGTAGGCGAAGCTCACCGAGTGGCTCTCGGGGAAGCCGAAGCTGGCGAAGGCGGCGAGCTTGTCGTAGATGGCCTCGGCCACCTCCCCGGTGATCCCCCGCTCGGCCATGCCGGCGAACAACCGGCCCCGCAGCCGGGCCATCCGCTCGCTCGAGCGCTTCGACCCCATGGCCTGGCGCAGCTGGTCGGCCTCACCCGGTGAGAACCCGGCCACGTCGATGGCCATCTGCATGAGCTGCTCCTGGAACAGCGGCACGCCGAGGGTCTTGGCCAGCGACCGCTCGAGCAGGGGGTGCAGGTAGGTGACCGGCTCGGTCCCGTTGCGCCGGCGCAGGTAGGGGTGCACGGAGTCGCCCTGGATGGGGCCGGGGCGGATGAGGGCCACCTCGACCACCAGGTCGTAGAAGCAGCGGGGGCGCAGGCGGGGCAGGGTCGCCATCTGGGCCCGGCTCTCGACCTGGAAGACCCCGACCGAGTCGGCCCTCGACAGCATCTCGTAGACCGCCGGCTCCTGGGGCAGGGCGGCCAGGTCGACCTCGACCCCGTGGTGGTCACCCACCAGGTCGACGCAGCGGTGGATGGCGGTGAGCATGCCCAGGCCCAGCAGGTCGAACTTGACCAGGCCCACCGTGGCGCAGTCGTCCTTGTCCCACTGGAGCACGCTGCGGTCGGCCATGCGCCCCCACTCGACCGGGCACACCTCGACCACCGGCCGGTCGCAGATGACCATCCCCCCGGAGTGGATGCCCAGGTGGCGGGGGAAGTCGAGCACCTCGCCGGCCAGGGCCAGCACCGCCTCGGG
>JAHWJR010000011.1:3550-11949 GCA_019348335.1 Actinomycetota bacterium | reverse complement strand
CCAGGTGGCGGGGGAAGTCGAGCACCTCGCCGGCCAGGGCCAGCACCGCCTCGGGAATCCCCGCCGGATGATCGCCGACGAAACCAGCAGAACCGTGATCGAGCTGCTTGGCCCAGGCGTCGACCTGGCCGGCGCCGTGCCCCAGGGCCTTGCCCATCTCCCGCACCGCCGAGCGGGCCCGGTAGGTGATGACGTTGGCCACCTGGGCGGCCCGGTTGCGCCCGTAGCGGCGGTAGACGTACTGGATGGCCTCCTCCCGCCGGTCGCTCTCGATGTCGACGTCGATGTCGGGCGGACCGTCGCGCTCGGGGGCCAAGAAGCGCTCGAACAGCAGGCCCAGGCCCACGGCGTCGGCGTTGGTGATGCCGAGGGCGTAGCAGACCGCCGAGTTGGCCGCCGAGCCCCGGCCCTGGCACAAGATGTCGGCCCGCCGGCAGAACTCGACGATGTCGTGGACCACCAGGAAGTAGCCGGGGAAGCCCAGGCGATCGATCACCTCGAGCTCGTGGTCGATCTGGCGCCACGCCCCCGGCACCCGCTCGGCTCCCCGGGGCCCGTAGCGGGCCTCGGCCCCCCGCTCGGCCAGGGCCCGCAACCAGCTCATCTCGTCGTGGCCGGGGGGCACGGGGAAATCGGGCAGGCGGGGGGCCACCAGGGTCAGGTCGAAGGCGCACGCCTGGCCCACCTCGGCCGCCCGCTCGACGGCGCCGGGGTAGCGGGCCAGCCGGCGGGCCTGCTCGGAACCTGAGCGCAGGCAGGCGCCGGCGCCGGCCGGCAGCCACCCCTCGACCTCGTCGAGGCTGCGCCGGGCCCGCACCGCGGCCAGGGCGGTGGCCAGGGGCCGGCGGGCGGGCACCGAGTAGTGGACGTTGTTGGTGGCGACCACCTCGACCCCGGCGGAGGTGGCCAGGGCGGCCAGGGCGTCGTTGCGAGCCGAGTCGAGAGGGTCGCCGTGGTCCCAGACCTCCACGGCCACGCACTCCCGCCCGAAGGCCTCGACCAGGCGGGCCAGCTCGCGGCCGGCGGCGGCGGGGCCCCGCTCGCACAGCGCCGCCGGCACCGCCCCCTTGCGGCACCCGGTGAGCACCTGCCAGTGCCCGACCCGGCCGCCCTCGCCGGCCATCTCGGCCAGGGCGGCCAGGTCGGTGCGGGGCCGACCCTTCTCGCCGCCGGCCAGCTGGGCGGCGCTGATGGCCCGGCTCAGCCGGGCGTAGCCCTCCGGGGTGCGGGCCAGCACCACCAGGTGGGTGCCCCCGGGGTCGGGCATGCCGGCGCGCCCGTCGGCCCCGCCCAGGGTGAGCTCGGCCCCGAACACCGTGGCCAGCCCCACCTCGGCTGCCGCCCGGGCGAAGCGCACCACGCCGTAGAGGCCGTCGTGGTCGGTGAGGGCCAGCGCCGAGAGCCCCAGGCGGGCGGCCTCGGCCACCAGCTCCTCGGGGTGGGACGCCCCGTCGAGGAAGCTGAAGTTGGAGTGGCAGTGCAGCTCGGCGTAGGGAACGGGAGGGTCGCACGAACCCATGCCCGGACGTTACCGAACAGACGTTCGATACGCCAGAGGAACTGCGCTACCGGTCGGCGATGCTCCGGCGACTGGCGGCGTCGACCACGGCCTGGGCCACCTCGCGCAGCTTCTTGTTCTCCCGCTGCGACGCCCGCCGCAGCACGTCGAAGGCGTCGTCGGGGCCTCCGCCCCGCTGCGCCATGATGATGCCCTTGGCCTGGCCGATGACGTCGCGGCTGGCCAGCGCCTCCTCCAGCTGCTCGCTCAGCGCCCGGGCGCTCCAGTACACCTGGGCGTTGGCCACCGCCACCGCCGCCTGGGTGGCGAAGAGCATGCCGGTCTCCTCGTCGTCGCCGGAGTACCCCTGGTGGCTGCGGGAGTAGAGGTTCAGCGCCCCCAGGCTCTCGTCACCCACCACCAGCGGCAGCGACAGCGAGCTGTGGAAGCCGTGCGCCGTCGCCGTGCGGGCGAACTCGGGCCAGCGCTCGTCGCCGTCGATGGGCTCGACACGGACCACCTTGCCCTGCCGGTACGCCTCCAGGCACGGGCCGTCGCCGCTCTCGTACTGGGAGCGGTCGAGAGGCAGCGTGGCCTCGTCGGTGCAGGCAGCCGTCGTCGGCTTCCCGTCGGCCACCAGGGTGATCCCGGCCGCATCGCAGTCACCGATGGTCCGGCACGCCAGCCCGGCCACCCGCTCGAGGGTGGCGTCCAGGCCCTCCTCGTGCACCAGGTGGCGGGCCAGGCTCTCCAGGGCCCGGGACAATGCGTCCGCTTCGTCGGCCATGACTGCTCCTCTCGCAGGAAGCCAGTCACATCCGTGCGTGAGCACGCGGCCGACTCAGTACGAGTCGCCAGCGTAACCACCGGGCGTTCGGCGCCCACTGAAACCAGCGATCGCAACGAGACCGTCATCTTCAGCCTTGGAACCTTCTGGCGGCGGAAACGGTGCGGAAACCGCACCGGATCTACCGCCAGAACGGCCGAGGCGCGGCTAGGTGGAGCGCTCCGCCCGCCAGCGGCGGATGTCGTCGAACTGGTTGCCCAGCCAGCGCCCCACGTCGTACTCGCGCACCAGGGCCGCCGCCGCCTCTCGCCGGCGCCGGCGCTCCTCGGTCGGCATGGTCAGCGCCTCGTAGAGGGCGTCGGCCTGTTGCTGGAGGTCGTACGGGAACAGGGTCACCGACGCCTCCCCCAGTTGCTCGTAGGCCCCGGTGTTCTCCGACAGCGCCAGCACACCGTCGTTCTGGTTGACCAGGATGGCCTCCTTGGCCACCAGGTTCATGCCGTCGAAGATGGCGTTGACCATGAGCACGTCGAAGAGGGTGTAGGCGGCCACCGCCTGGTCGAGGTTCTCCTCGAGCCGCAGGTCGATGGGCTGCCAGTCGCTGCTGCCGTGCTCGAGGTTGACGTCGGCCACGACCCGGCGGATGCGCTCGGTGTAGTCGGCGTACTCCTCGACGTCCTGGCGGCTGGGCTGGAGCAGGGCGAGGAAGTTCACCCGCTCGCACAGCTCGGGGTGGTCGTGGAGCAGGATGCCGAAGGCCTTGAAGCCCCGCACGATGTTCTTGGACGGGTCGGTGCGGTCGACCCGCAGGATCAGGTGCTCGCGCCGGATGGACGAGAGCGCCTCCCGGTGCTCCTCCACCTCCGGCGACGAGGCCCGGGCCTCGAACTCCTCGGTGTCGATGGAGATGGGGTAGGCCCGCGCCCGCACCGTGCGGCCGTCGACCGAGACGGTGCCCTCCTCCAGGTCGACGGGCATGCCGAGCAGCTCCTCGCAGCCGAGGAGGAAGTTGCGGGCGAAGCGCTGGGTGTGGAAGCCGATGACGTCGTTGCCCAGCAGGCCGGTGAACACCGCGTCGCGCATCGACGGCGGCAGTATCCGCCAGGAGTCGGCCTGCGGCCAGGGGACGTGCACGAAGTGGTGGATGAACACCTCGGGACAGGCGGCCCGCAGCATCTCGGGCAGCAGGTAGAAGTGGTAGTCGTGCACCAGCACGGTGGCGTCGCCGCCCCGAGCGGCGACCTCCTCCGCCACCACGTTGGCGAAGTCCCGGTTGACGGCGGCGTAGCCCTGCTCGAAGGCGTCGTGCTCGACCCGGGTGATGTCGGGGTTGCGGGACCGGCTCCACAGCTCGTGCTGGACGAACCACAGCAGCGGGTTGGCGATGACCCCGTAGAACTGCTCGTGGGCCTCGGGGTCGACCCGGACCATGCGCAGGGCCAGCCCGTCGTCGTCGACGTCGAAGGCACCACCGTCGTGCTCGTCGGCCACGGCGGTGTCCTCGTCGGTCAGGGCGGCACAGACCCACAGCGCCTCCGAGAGCTGGCCGGCCAGCCCCGACAGGGCGGTGACCAGTCCTCCGCCACCGCGCTCGACGGTGCGCTCCCCGTCTTCTCGGCCGAACTGCACCGGTCCCCGGTGGGAGACCAGCACGATCGGCCCCGTCCCGGCCTGCCCGTCCTCCGGTTCCTCCTGATCCGCCATGGCCGGACGCTAACCGGCACACGCCGGGCGGCGCCCGTCCCGTCCCGGGGTTGACGCTCAACCATAGGCGTCTCCATCGATGCGGCCGGTGCTTCCCGCGACTGACCCCCGATGACGTGCGGACGTCACCGAGTCGCTCCGGCGCTGATCGCCGTCGACACCTCGGTCGCAAACGGCGCGAAGCGCCGGCTCGGCGGGGCGGTCAGCGCTCGAGCAGCTCGTCCACCTCGTCGGCGGGCGGGGCGGCCAGCTCCCAGCGGCCCCGGCGCTTCTCGAATCGCCACCAGCGGCCGTCGCGCCCGAGGCGGAGCTGGACGTCAACGGGCAGCGAGAGCCGGTTGCCCTCGACCCGGATGCCTCTCGGGGCCACGCCGGCGTCCACCGCCGCGGCACGGGCGGCGGCCATGGTCGCCACCGGCGGGCGCCACCGGCCCTCGTCGGCGACGGCCACGCCCGCGGCACCGCCGTGGCGCCAGGCGATGGCCCGGCGGGCCAGCTCGGTGGGGGCTCCGCCGGCGCCAGCCACCAGGTCGGGCCACGCCGGCGTGCCGAGCGCGCCGGCGGCGCGGCGGGCGAGGTCGGTGGCCTCGTCCAGGTCGAGTCGCGCGGTCGCCTCTCCCCGGGCCTGCCGCCAGGCCCGCTCGGCGGCATCGGCGGCCAGGGCCCGCAACCCCGACGCGCTGAAGATGGCGTCGTCGGGGGGGTCGACCGGCCACGGGGCGGGCGCGCCGGGGCGGGCGCCGGGGCGGGGCACGCTCACCGGCGGCGCACCCCCCTCCTCGCTGCCACCGTGCCAGGCCGCCATGGCCGCCACCCCCGGGTCCGGCCGCTCTACCGCGGGGCCGCCGGCGACGGTGGCCTCGCCCCCACCCTTGTCGGCCCGCCGCCGGCGCAGACCGGCCAGCAGCTCGTCTCTGGTGCGTCCCCGCAGCTCGAACAGGGCGAAGGGGTCGGCGTCGAGGACGTCGGCCACCAGGTAGCACACCGCGGCGGAGTGCTTGCAGGGGTCGGCCCAGTCGGGGCACGAGCACCGGGGCTGGAGGTCGCCCGGGCCCGGCAGCAGCTCGACGCCCACGGCCCGGGCGTCGTCGACCACCTCGGGGTCGAGCTCGCCGTCGAGCAGGGCGGCGGCGTGCCCGGCCCGGGCGGCGACGGCGTCGAGCACCCGGGCCCACTCCGCCTCGTCGTAGGTGCGCACCCGTACCCGCACGTCGTAGAGGCCGGGGCGGCTGCCGACCACCTTGGCTCGCAGCTCGCCGGCGCCCACCTCGAGGCGCAGGACCCGGTCGCGCCGGGCGTAGGTGCGCCCCCGGGGGAGGCGGTTGGGGTCGATGCGGGCCCGGTGCTCCAGGGCGTCGACCCAGGCCCTCCCCCACCACGTCGACCCGAACGTCCGGCGGGAGGCCATCAACCCTCCCCGGCGCCGGCGCCCAGGGCCACCAGCGCGGCCAGGTCGTCGTCGCCCAGCTCGGTGATCCACCCCTCGCCTCCGCCGACCACGATGTCGGCCAGCGCCCGCTTGTCGGCCAGGAGCGTGGCCACCCGGTCCTCCACCGTGCCTTCGCAGACCATGCGGTGGACCTGCACCGGGCGGTCCTGGCCGATGCGCCACGCCCGGTCGCTGGCCTGGTCCTCCACCGCCGGGTTCCACCACCGGTCGTAGTGCACCACGTGGGTGGCCCGGGTGAGGTTGAGACCGGTCCCGCCGGCCTTGAGCGAGATGACGAACACGCCGAACTCGCCGGCCTGGAAGCGATCGACCTGCTCCTGGCGGCGGGCGGCGGGGACCGAACCGTGGAGGAAGGCGGTGGAGCGCCCCTGGCCGGCGAGGTGGCGTTCGAGCAGCCTGCCCATGGCGACGTACTGGGTGAAGATCAGCACCGACTCGCCCTCGGCGGCGATCACCTCGACCAGCTCGTCGAGGGCGTCGAGCTTGCCCGACCTGCCGGCCAGGGGACCGCGCTGGCCGAGGTAGTGAGCGGGGTGGTCGCAGATCTGCTTGAGCCCCGTCAACAGCTTCAGCACCAGTCCCCGGCGGCTGATGCCCTCGGCCCGGCGGACCTGGTCCATGGTCTCGGCCACCAGGGCGGCGTAGAGGGTGGCCTGCTCCGAGGTGAGGGGCACCACCCGGTCGGTCTCGGTCTTGGGCGGCAGCTCGGGGGCGATGGCCGGGTCGCTCTTTCGACGCCGCAAAAGGAAGGGGCGCACGACCCGGGTGAGGGTGTCGATGGCCTGAGGGTCCCGGTGGCGCTCGACGGGCACGGCGACCTCCCGGCGGAAGCGATCGAGCGGGCCGAGCAGGCCGGGGGTGGTCCAGTCGAGGAGTGCCAACAGGTCGGTGAGGCGGTCTCGACCGGCGTGCCGGTGAGGGCGAAGCGGGCCGCCGCCGGCAGCCGGCGCAGGGCCCGGGCGGTGCGCGACAGCGGGTTCTTCACCGCCTGGGCCTCGTCGGCGGCCACCAGCCCCCACTCGACGGCTCCCAGGGCGCCGGCGTCCCGGCGCACCACGCCGTAGGTGGTGAGCACCAGCGCCCCGGGTTCGAGGTCGGCCAGGCTGCGGTCGGGACCGTGGTAGCGCCGCACCGGCACCGAGGGGGTGAAGCGCTCGGCCTCCCGGGCCCAGTTGCCCACCACCGACACCGGACAGATCACGAGGGTGGGGCGACCGGCGAGGTCGGCTTGGCCCTGGCGGTGGAGGTGCAGGGCCAGGAGCTGGATGGTCTTGCCCAGGCCCATGTCGTCGGCCAGCACGCCGCCGAGGCCGAGCTCGGCCATCTCCGCCAGCCACGCCAGCCCCCGGGCCTGGTAGGGACGCAGCTCGGCCATCAGGCCGGGAGGCGCAGGGGGGCGGGCGGCGCCGTCCAAGGCGACCAGCCGGCCGGCCAGCGTCGCCAGCGGCCCCTCGACCTCGGCGGGGACCGACTCGCCGTCGACCACCAGGTCGGCGCCCAGCGCCGCCGCCAGCGCCGCGCCGGCGCTGACCTCGGGACGGTGCCGCAGGCGGGCGAGGCGCTCGGGGTCGGCCCTGACCCAGCGGCCACGCAGGCGCACCATCGGCCGCTTGGCCTCGGCCAGGGTGGTGAGCTCGGCGTCGGTGAGCGTCTCGCCCCCGACCGACGCCTGCCATCGCAGCTCGCACAGCGACTCGAACGAGAACCCGGCCCCGGTGACCGCCGCCGGGGTCGGTGTGGCCACCACCGGGCGCAGGTCGACCTGGCCCAGCAGCTCCACCGGCCACAGCACCTCCACCCCCGCCCCGGCCAGGTCGTCGGTGACGTTGCCGAGCAGGTCGTCGACCTCGTCGTCGGCCAGCTCGATGCGGTCGGGACGGGCTTCGGCGAGCAGGCGGCGGGCCGGCGACCAGACCCGCGCCGCCCGGCGCAGGGCGACCAGCACGGTGGCCTCGGCGTCGTCGCCGAAGCGCGACAGCACGACGTCGGGCGCCGCCCACAGGTCGGCGGCGTCGAGGACCAGGCCGGCGTCCTGGCGGCTGCGGAGCTGGAGCACGGCGGTGAACGCCCCGTCGGCCTGCTCCGGTGGCACCAGGCGCAAGGCGGTGCCGGCGTCGCCGCCGGTGCCCACCGCCACCGTGTCCAGCCACGGCCCGGCGGCGGAGACGTCGATGGGCGCCTCGGCGGCGAAGGCCGGGTGCCCCGCCGCCGCCACCGCCGCGGCGGTGCGCACGTAGGTGTCGGCCACGGCATCACCGAAGGCAGCGACGAGCCGGGCGGGCGAGGCGACCCGGAGGGGCCGGGCGCCCGTCACGGCCAGCGCGTGGGCGGCGGGCGAGAGGCTGGCCGCCAACCGGTCGCGGCGCTCCACGTCGGCGGGATCGAGCGGGCCGAGACGCCATGCGTCGAGCCCGTCGCTCGTCCGCCCCGGCAGCAGACGGCCCCGCGCCATCAGCTCCACCACCAGGCTGGTGGCGGTGGCCCAGGCTCGCAGCGACGGAGCGGCGCCGTCAGGAAGGTCCACCAGCACGTCGATGGCCTCGCCCAGGGGCCACCACCGGACCGCCACCGTCCGCCGGCGCACCCGCCGCCCGGCGGGCACGACCAGCTCGAGCTCCCCGTCGGCTCCTCCGATCGCCTCCCCGTGCCGCCACAGCGCGAGCCGGCCCGCCCGCGGTGGCGCTGCCCCCCGTGCCGGCACGAACGTCGCCTCCACGTCGGGGCCAGGGAGCACGCTCAGCGACACCGTGGCGTACCGTACCGGCGGAGCCCGGCGCGCTCGGGGCCTCGCCGCAGATGGATCGGAGCATGGATCTCGTCAACAAGGCTCTGCGGTACGCCGCCCGCCTCCAGCAGGCCCCGGACCGCCACATCGACATCTCGGTCGACCCCGAGCTGCACCTCATCCGCCAGCCTTCGCCCATGACCTGCTGGGCGGCGGCGGGGACGATGCTGAAGTC
>JAHWJR010000011.1:0-3450 GCA_019348335.1 Actinomycetota bacterium | reverse complement strand
CTGTCGGCCGTCGAGCTGGCGGCCTTCGCCGGCGCCCTGGGCCTCACCGGCAAGGCCCCCATGCGCCCCTCGGTGGCGGGCCTGGCCCGCCTGCTCGCCGAGCACGGGCCGCTGTGGGTGGTGAGCGACGACCCGTTCGAGGACAACAACACGGTGCACCTACGGGTCGTCACCGCCATGAACGGCGACGGCACCTCCGAGGGCACGACCGTGACCCTGGCCGACAGCTCGTCCGCCTCGTTCGTGACCGAGTCGTTCACCGAGTTCGCCCGGGACCTCGAGGCCTCCGACCCCCGGGCCTTCGGCGCCGGGCTCTACCACTTCTGAAGTTCCCACCGGTGCTGAGCAAGGTGCCGGGTAAGAGGATCCCATGCAAGTGCACACCGCCACAGTCGACGGCATCACCATGCGCTGGGAGGAGGAGGGTGCAGCGGGCGCGGACGGTGACGTCCCCGTCGTGTTCCTCCACGGCATCCCCACCTCGCCGCGGCTGTGGCGCCACGTCATGCCTCTGGTGCCCGGCCGGCGCCTGGCCTGGGAGATGGTGGGCTACGGCGACTCCATCCCCGCCGGCGCCGGCCGCGACGTCTCCCTCTCCTGTCAGGCCGAGTACCTGCTGGCTTGGCTGCGTGCGGTCGATGCCTGGCCGGCCGTGCTGGTGGGCCACGACCTGGGCGGCGGCGTGGCCCAGATCGCTGCCGTGCGGGAGTTCACCGCCTGCGCCGGCCTGGTGCTGGTCAACTCGGTCAGCTACGACTCCTGGCCCATCGGTCCGGTCAAGGCCCTGCGGGCCGCCGGCCCGCTGACCCGGCGCCTCCCGGGGTCGGTGTTCCGCCGCACCGTGTTCAGCCCGCTCATGGCCCTCGGCCACGACGACCGGGCGCGGGCGCGGGAGTCGCTCGGCGCCCACTGGCAGCCCTACGCCCGCCACGGCGGGGCGGCGGCGTTCCTCCACCAGGCCCGGGCCTTGCACGCCGGCGACACCCTCGCCGTGGTCCCCCACCTGGGCCAGGTCAAGGTGCCGGCCCGGGTGGTGTGGGGGGCGGCCGATCCCTTCCAGCGCCTGCGGTACGGCGAGCGGCTGGCCCGCGACCTCGACGCCCCCCTCACCACGCTCGACGGGGCCCGGCACTTCGTACCCGAGGACCGTCCCGAGGCCGTGGCGGCCGCAGTCGAGGAGGTCGCCGGAGAGGCGGCCTCATCTCCGTGACTGCAGCGGATGGCGCCAGCGCAACCCGGGGAAGCGGGCGTAGTCGCGATCGGTGGTGATCCACTCGCTTCCGGTCTCGATGGCGAGCGCGGCGAGGTAGGCGTCGGGAACGAGGTTGCCGCGGGCGTCGCTCCGGCGGCACAGGTCGACGAAGATTTCCCAGTGGCGGCGCCCCGGCGCAACCGGCACGGCGTTGGCACGGCTGCGGATGCTGGTGACGAACGACAGCGCCTGGTCGGGCGTGCTGGGCGGGTCGAAGATCCGAGAATGGGTGACGACGCGGGTCACGCCGCTGAGCACCAGGTCGCTCACCCCGTAGGCCTCCGGGCCCTCGAGCAGGCCTTCCAACCACGACCGAAAGGAGCCGTGGTCGGGGGCGTCTCGGCGGTGGGCGTACACGAGCACGTTCACATCAGTGAGAAGCATCGCCGCGCTCCATCAACTCCAACAGGCTGGCCGAGTCGTCAAGGTCGACACCTGGCTGGAGACCACGCCCCCCCACGGTCGGCAGATCGAGCGGCTCGACGGCGACGGACTCCCGGCGTCCCAGCGACTGCCGCAGCGCATCCTCGATCAGCCGGGTCAACGTCGATCCCGTGCGGGCGGCAACCTCGCGGGCCCGCCGGACCAGCTCGTCGTCCAAGTTGAGCGTCGTCCGCACGCAGACAAGCATACGGCTGTAGCAGATGTCTGCGTCCCTAAACTTTCCCTCCACTCCGTCGTCCCGTTGACCGATAATGGAGCCAGGGCGGGTCGACCCTCCGCCGCCGAAGGAGCTCCCCGTGCCTCGCCGTTCCTCCACCGCGGTGCTCGTCCTCGCGCTGGTCCTGGCTGCCCTGCCCGCCGCGGTGGCGGGAGCGGCACCGGCTGAGCCGGTCGAGCGGCCGGCGCCGGTGGCCCAGGACCGCCGAGCCGAGCGGGTTCCCGGCCGCTACATCGTGGTCTTCCGGTCCTCGGTGGCCGACGCCCGTGGGAGAACCAACGCCCTCGAGCGGGGCCAGGGCTTCAAGGCCGACCACCGCTACGACCGGGCTCTGAAGGGCTTCGCCGCCCAGCTCTCCGAGGCTCAGGCCGCCGCCCTGCGGGACGATCCCGCCGTCGAGCTGGTCAGCCCCGATCGCCCGGTGCAGGCGAGCGGGGCCGTCCCTCTGGCGGCGGGCGAGTCGCCGCCCACCGGTGTGCGGCGCATCGAAGCGGCCACCGCCACCACCGCCCGCCAGGCCAGCACCGCCAACGTGGCCATCATCGACACCGGCATCGACCTCGCGCATGGCGACCTGGCCGCTGTCCACGGCAAGAACTGCGTCGGCAGCGGACCGGCCCACGACGACAACGGCCACGGCACCCATGCGGCGGGCGTGGTGGCGGCGCTGAACAACGGCGCCGGCGTCATCGGGGTGGCTCCGGGCACGCGCGTCCATGCCGTCAAGGTGCTCGACGGCACGGGCGCCGGCACCTTCTCGCAGATCCTCTGCGGCATCGACTGGGTCACCGCCACCCGCAGCGACGCCGACCCTGCCAACGACATCGCCGTGGCCAACCTCAGCCTGGGGGGGTTGGGCGGTCCCCTGGGCACGTGCGCCAACACCAACGACCCGCTGCACCGGGGCATCTGCAACTCCATCGCCGCCGGTGTCACCTACGTCGTGGCCGCCGGCAACGAGGGGTGGGACTTCGACCACCCCACCGAGCCCGTGGTTCCCGCCGCCTACCCCGAGGTGCTCACCGTCACCGCCGCCGCCGACAGCGACGGCCGCCCGGGCGCCCTGGGCGGCAGCGCCGCCTGCCTGGCCTCGGCTCCGGAGAGCGACGACACCTACGCCTCGTTCTCGAATTACGCCGCCACCCCCGCCGGAGCCGCCCACCTCATCGCCGCCCCGGGCGCGTGCATCGTCTCGACCTATCCCTCGAACCGCTACGTCGCCCGGTCGGGCACGTCCATGGCAGCGCCGCACGTCGCCGCCGTGGTCGCCCTGTGCCTGGGCGAGGGCGGGGCCGCCGGTCCCTGCTCGGGGCTGAAGCCGGCGCAGGTGATCGCCAAGGTCCGCTCGGACGCCGCCGCCCACAACACCCCTGCGAACGGCTACGGCTTCAGCGGTGATCCCTTCCGCCAGTTCCCCGGCCGGTCCTACGGGCACCTGGTGTGGGCGTCCAGCAACGCTCCTCCGGTCAAGAGCCTCTACCACCCCCTGGTACCGGACCGCATCCTCGACACCCGCTACGGCACCGGCGCCCCGACG
>JAHWJR010000103.1 GCA_019348335.1 Actinomycetota bacterium | reverse complement strand
TGGCGGGCTACCGGCGACCCTGACCGACCGGGGTCGACGTGGCCTCGCCACCCTCGTCCGGCTCGGGCCCGGCGCCGTCGACCTCCGCCACCGCGCCGACGGTGGCCACCGGCTCGGGCTCCGGCTTCGGCTCCGGAACACTGCCGTCGGGGCGGGAGCCGTCGCCGGCATCGGCGACCTCGTCGGGTGCGGGCTGGAGGGCCTCATCGGTGACCTGGCGCACGATCCCCCGGGCGGGATCGCTCTCGTCCGCTTCGGCCGCTGCCTCCACTCGGACCAGCGGCTCGCCCAGTACGTAGGTGTGCCAGAGGTGCCCGAGCACGATCTTCAGCACCGCGGCGGCGGGGACGGCGATGAGCAGGCCGAAGAACCCGCCGATGGTGCCGCCCGCCAGCAGGGCGAGCATCACCGCCGCTGGATGGAGCCGGACGGCACGCTGCATGACGAGTGGACTGATGAAGTGGTTGTCCACCTGCTGGGCGCCGGCCATGATCGCCCCCACCCACACCGCGGTGGAGATGTCCCGGGTGGTCAGGGCGATGAGGATCCCGGGCACGGCGCCGACCCACGGGCCGATCAGCGGCACCAGGTTGAACAGCCCGGCGATCATGCCCACGATGAGCCAGAACGGCAGGTCGATCAGGGCCAAGCCGATCGACACCATCGCCCCGACGATGAGGGCCACCAGCAGCTGTCCCCGGAAGAACCCGCCGACCGCCCGGTTGAGCCGGTTGGCGACCACCAGCACCTCGTCCCGGGCCTCGGCGGGCACCAACTGCTCGGCCAGCTGGCGCAACCGGGGGAGGTCGACGAGCAGGTAGAAGGCGATGATGGGCGCCAGGATCAAGATGATGGCCACGTGGAACAGGCGCTCGCCGACGTCGCGGGCGGCGTCGAGGGTGCGGCCGATCCCCGCTCCCTGGCCACCGCCGACCTCGTCCTCCAGCTCGCCCACGCTGGGAAAGCTGATCACCCAGTTCTTGGACTGCTCGGCACGGTCGTTGATCCAGCGCTCCACGTCGGCGCGGACTTGGGGCAGCTCGGCCGAGAGCTCGTCGGCCTGGTCGGCCGCCAGCGGGGCCACGACCAGGACGGTGAGGCCGATGACGGCGAAGAAAGCGAGGTAGCTGAGGGCAGTACCTGCGACCCGGGGGACGTGCCGGCGGTGCAGCGCGGTCACGCCGGGGTTGAGCAGGAAGACGATGGCGCCGGCGAGGATCAACGGTGGCCACACCACCCGCAGCCACCAACCGATGAACCCGAGGAGGCTCAGGAGAACGGCCAGCCCGACGAGTGCCCAGGCCACCTGCCCGGCGCGCCGGATGCGCTCGCCCATTTCCACAGGCTAGGAGCGGAAAGGGTGCCCTGTACACGAATCGGCCACCGTCATCCCCGGGCCAGCCGCTCGGCCACCACCTCCCCGACGCAGGACAAGGTGGCGCCCACGGCGCGGTCCCGGCCGAAGCGCTCGACGAGGGAGACGACCTCGACCCCGTCGGGGACCACCACGTCGTCCAGGACCTCACCGGCCACCGCCAGCACCGGCACGCCCGCCGCCGTGGCCAGCTCCACCACGCCGCCCACCGCCTTGCCGGCGAACGACTGCTCGTCGAGAAAGCCCTCGCCGGCGACGGCCAGATCGGCTCCCTCGAGACGTTCGTGGAGCTCCAGCTCGTCGGCCACCACGTCGAAGCCGGGCACCAGGCGGGCCCCGACCGCGGCCAGGCCCCCGGCAAGCCCGCCCGCCGCTCCCGAGCCCTCCAGCATGCGGACGTCGACGCCGTAGGTCTGCTCGTAGACCTGGGCCAGCCGTTCGAGTCGCCGGCGCAGCAGCTCGACCTGGGCGGGAGTGGCGCCCTTCTGGGGAGCGAAGACGGGGGCGGCGTCGAGGAAGGTGATGCGCACGTCACACGCCACCACCAGCTCCACGCCCGCCAGGCGGGACACCGGCTCCAGGGCACGGACGGCGCCGAGGCCACCGTCGGTGGAGGCGGAGCCCCCCACGCCGAGGATCACCCGGCGGCACCCGGCATCGAGGGCGGCAGCCACCAGCTCGCCGGTGCCGAAGGTGGCGGCCGCCACCGGGTCGTTGGTCTCGGGGCCACCGACGAGCTCGAGCCCCGAGGCGAGCGCCATCTCCAGCACCGCCGTGCGCCCGGCCCGGCGCCACGCCGCCGGCACGGGATCTCCCAGGGGGCCGGTGACCGTCGAGGTCCGGTTGGGCCCGCCGAGGGCCTCCAGCGTGCCCTCACCGCCGTCGGCCACGGGCACTTCGTCGCAGGTGCAGCCGCAGGCTCGCGCCACCTCGGCCACGGCGGCGGCCACGTCGCGCGCCGACGCCGTCCCCCGGAACTTGTCGGGCGCGGCGACCACGTGCACGCCGCCATCCTGCCCGTTTCCCGGGAGCGGCGGGGATGGCGGAGGGCCACGGCACGTCGGCTCGCAGCGTGGCGGCCCCGCCTTCTACCGTGACGGGGTGCCGAGCGCCGATCAGGGAAACGTGGTCATCGTCTCCAACCGCGGCCCACTGTCGTTCTCGGTCGACGACCGCGGCGAGCTCCAGGCGGGACGGGGCGGGGGCGGCCTGGTGAGCGCCCTCGGGCCGGCCGTCGCCGGCAGCGGCGCCACCTGGATCGCCGGCGCCCTCTCCGAGGCCGACCGCATGGCCGCCGCCGCCGGCGTGGTCGAGGCGCAGGGCTTCCGCCTGCGCTCGCTCCTCGTCGATCCCGACGCCTACCGCGCCTACTACCACGTCGTCTCCAGCGGGACGCTGTGGTTCCTGCACCACCGCCTCTACGACACCGCCCGCCGGCCGCGCTTCGACCGTCGCTGGAGGGAGGCGTGGCAGGCCTACCGCGACGTCAACGCCCTCTTCGCCCGGGCGGTGGCGGAGGACGCCGGCGAGGGGGCGGTCGTGCTGGCGCAGGACTACCACTTCTCGCTGCTGCCCGCCGAGCTGGCGGTCACGCGGCCCGACCTCACCGTGATCCACTTCCACCACACACCGTTCGCCTCGCCCGACGACCTGCGGATGCTGCCCGACGACGTCGCCACCGAGCTCCTCTCGGGCTTGGCCGCCAGCGCCGCCTGCGGCTTTCAGGCTCCCCGCTGGGCGGCGGCCTTCGAGGCGTGCTGCACCGAGCTGCTGGGCCGAACGTGTCCGACGTTCGTCTCGCCGGCAGCGGTGGCGCCCGGGGAGATCGAGGCGGTCGCCGCGTCGGCGCCCTGCGCCACCGCCCTGGCCGAGCTCGAGCGTCAGGTGGGCGACCGGCGGCTGATCGTGCGGGTCGACCGCATCGAGCTGTCGAAGAACCTGCTGCGGGGCTTCCACGCCTTCGAGGACCTCCTCCGGTCCCGTCCCGAGTGGCGTGAACAGGTCGTCTTCGCCGCCTTCGTCTACCCCTCGAGGGAAGGCCTGGCCGACTACCTGGCCTACCGCCAGGAGGTGGAGGGCCTGGTGCGCCGGATCAACGAGACGTGGGCCACCCCGGGGTGGACGCCGATCCTCTACGACCCCGGCGACGACTTCCCCGGCTCGGTGGCCGGGCTCCGCCGCTACGACGCGCTGCTGGTCAACCCCGTGCGCGACGGGCTGAACCTGGTGGCCAAGGAGGGCCCGCTGGTCAACGAGCGGGCCGGCGTGCTGCTCCTCAGCCGCGAGTCCGGTGCCTGGTCAGAGCTCGGGACCGCCGCCCTGGGACTCAACCCCTTCGACGTGACGGCCACCTCCGAGGCCCTCCACACCGCCCTGTCGATGGACGACGGTGAGCGCCGGCGCCACGCCGGAGCGGTCCGCACCCTCGCCGCCGCCCGCACGCCGCACGACTGGCTGGCCGACCAGCTCCAGGCGGCAGACCGGGCGAGCGCCGCAGGCGCCTCAGGGGCCTCAGCCTGAGGCCAGGGCCTCGAGCACGGCCAGGGCCTCAGTGGGGCCGTCGACCACCACGTCGGCCCGCTCCAGGAGCTCGGGGTCGGCCTCGGCACTGTTGACGGCGACGCGGGCGGTGGCGACACCGGCGGCGGCCAGGCGCTCGAGCGCACCGAAGGCACTCAGGTCGCCCACGTCGTCCCCGAAGAAGCAGGCCGCCCCCATGCCGGCCGCCACCGCCTCCACGACCGTGCCCTTGTCGGCGTCGACGGGAGGGTGGAGCTCGACCGAGGCCTTTGCCTCGGTCACCACCAGGCCGGTGCGCTGCGCCTCCTCCCGCGCCCAGGCCCGGGCCTCGTCGCCCCGCTCGGGCACGGTGCGGAAGTGCAGGGTCAGCGAGAGACCCTTGGCCTCCACCAGGGGCCCGAGCCGGGTCTCGGCCCTCGCTGTCGCCTCGGCGACCACCGGCCGCCACCGCTCGGCCTCGGGCGCCTCGACCCGCTGGCCGTCCTCCCAGCGTTCGAGGCCGTAGAGCCCCGACAGCCACAGGTCGGTGCCCAGCCGGTCGACCAGGTAGGAGACGGGGCGCCCGGAGACCACCCCCACCATGGCGAAGCGGCGAGCCAGGCGATGGAGCACCTCGACCGCACCCGGCAGAGGGACGGCCAGCTTCGGGTCGTCCACGACCGGCCCCAGGGTGCCGTCGAAGTCGGTGAGGATGGCCGAGCGGCTGGGGTCGGTCAGCAGCGGACGTAGCGGCGATGGGAGCTCCATGGCCCGGCACGCTACCGTCGCCGAACGATGTCACGAGCTGCCCTCCGTCGCCTCCCGGGAAGGGCGCTCCTCGCCGTCGCCCTCGTCGCCACCCTCAGCGGCTGCCGGGAGGGCACGGTGCGCCTCACCTTCCGGCCCGAGGTGGGGGCCACGTACCGCTACGAGCTCGAGGTCCGCACCGTCTCGGAGGTGCGCATCGGCCCCACCGGTCCCGAGCGCCGCGAGGAGGACGTGACCCTCACCGCCGAGCACACCGTGCTGCGCTCGGGCGACGACGGGGTGGAGGTGCGGGTGCTGCTCCAGGAGCCCGGGGCCGACGACCGGGTGTTCGAGGTGGTCTTCGACCGGGCGGCGCAACTGGAGGAGGTGCGCTCCATCGAGGGCGTCCCCGACGAGCGCCTCGGCCTGCTGGGCATCGCCGAGATCTTCCCGGCGGCCGTGGGGGCACCGCCCGACCGTGCCCTGGCGCCGGGGGCCGGGTGGGTCATCGACGACCCCGTCCAGGTTCCCGACTCCACGTCGAAGACCCGGCTCGACGGCTCGGGGCGGTTGGTCGAGCTCGGGGTGGTCGACGGCGAGAAGGTGGCCAGCCTCGAGGCCGCCGCCCGGCTGCCGCTGGAGGCGGTGATCCCCTCGGCCAGCGGCGAGCTGCGCCTGGAGGGCGTGCAGGTGACCGACTACCGGGCCACCCACGACCTCGACGACGGATCGGTCCGGGAAGCCAGCTCCACCACCCTCGGCCGCTTCGACCTCGAGGTCAGCCCGCCGCCCGACCGGAAGGTCGCACCGGTCCCCGGCTTCCTCGTCGTGCAGGTCAGCTCCCGCATCCGCCTCCTGCCGCCGGCAGCCGCGGAAGGCTGAGCGGTCGGCCGGCCTCGGGTGGGGGCCGGCGGGGCGGGGCTACTCGGCCAGGTCGCCCGACGCCACCAGCACCACGTTGGCGCCCCGCAGGTCGTCGACGGGGGAGGGGTCGGGCAGAGGCGCCACCTCGGGTGCCGGATCGAAGAGCTGGGCCACGGCGGCGGCCGCCTCCTGGAACCCGGGGGCGTAGTACACCACCGACGACTCGACGGCCTTGCTGTTGGTGGGCGGCGCGGTCTCGTAGCCAGCCTCGGTCACCACCTCGGTCACGGCGGCGGCCAGGCCGGCCACGCCACCGGAGCCGTTGGCCACCAGGACGGTGATGGTGGAGGGATCGACGGTCGGAGGTGGCACCTCGGTCGTGTCCGTCGTGTCCCCGTCGCCATTGTCAGCGACGGTCGGAGGCGTGTCCCCGTCGTCCCCAGCGTCGGTGGTGTCTGCGGTGGTGGTGGTGTCCTCGGTGGCGGCGGTGAACGGATCGGGCCCGTCGGTGCCCTGGAGCAGCACGATGCCGAGCACCACGGCCACGACGATGAGCATGACGCCGCGCAGCATCGCCCCTCCTGCGGAGCGGACGAACGAGCCGCCGTCGGGGGAGGGATCGTCCTGGGTCACGTTCGCACCGGGCGGCCGGCGGCGGCACGGCCCTCGAAGCGGGCACGCCGGCGACGGTGCCGCAGTCGCCGGAGGCGCCGGACGACCAGGGGGTCGTACCCGAGCGCCTCAGGGGAGTCGAGGAGCCCGGCGAGGATCTGGTAGTAGCGCGCCGGTGACAGCTCGAAGCGCTGGCGGATGGCCGCCTCCTTGGGGCCCGTCAGCTTCCAGCAGCTTCGCTCGAACTCGAGAATCGCCATGTCGCGCTCGGACAAGCCCATCGGGTGCAGCCTTGCCTCGGGCCGCCCATGATGCAAGGACCCTCACCCCCGAGCTTCGCTCGGGCCGAGCTTCGCTCGGGAAAAGCGCCGAGCTTCGCTCGGTAAGAGCAGGGAGCGCCTTCGGCGCGCTCATCTCTGTTCCGGCAGGCGAAGCTCGCTGCGCTCGCCGCCTGTCGGCGGAGCCGAGTGTCGGATTCGAACCGACGACCTCTTCTTTACAAGAGAAGCGCTCTA
>JAHWJR010000315.1 GCA_019348335.1 Actinomycetota bacterium | reverse complement strand
CTCACTCCAGGGGCGGGTCCTCGCAACCGGAGGTGCCGCCGCCCGGGCCGGCGGGCTCGGTGCGGGGGTAGGGCTCCACGAACCCCGAGCCGGGATCGTCGCCGGTCAGGAAGCGGGCGACCGCCCGGGCGATGCCCTCCGCCTCGGCCTGCTGCACCTCGGGACGGGCCAGCAGCTCCGCCTCGGCCGGGTTGGTGAGGAACAGCGCCTCGGACAGCACCGCCGGCACCCCGGCCGACCGCCGGAGGATGCCGTAGTAGTCACCGCCCCTGCTGTTGGGCCGGAACTTGGCGCCGGCGTCGAGGTCGGCCTCCCACGGGACGCCCTCGAACCGGGAGAACGTGGCCACCAGCTCCTCGTAGAGCAGCCCCGCCAGGCGCCGTGACTCGGGCGAGGCGATCTGGAAGTAGGTCTCGGTCCCCGGGCGGGGCGAGGGCCCGTCCGGCTCGCCGTTGTGGTGGATCGAGACGAAGGCCCGGGGCTGCAGGTTGGTGGCGATCTCGGCCCGGGGGCCCAGCGCCACGCGGTAGTCGGCGGTACGGGTGAGCACCACCGTGGCCCCGGCCGCCTCCAGCAGGTCCCGGGTGCGCTCGGTCACGGCCAGGTTGACCGCAGCCTCGGTGAGCCCATTGCTCCCCACCGCTCCCGTCTCGACGCCCCCGTGGCCGGGGTCGAGCACCACCGTGGCCCCGAACAGCGGGGTGCCGCCGGCGACCACGGCCTCCCGGGCGCACGGCGTGCGCACCAGGAAGCCCTCGCCCTGGCGGGCGAGCACCGGGACCACCACGCCGGTCTCCGTGACCAGTGCCTTGACCTCATCGCCGGGAGGCGCCGGCGGGAGCGGGGGCAGGGGCGCCGGCGGCGCCGGCGCGGTGGTCGGCGGTGCCGGGGACGTTGGCGCCGTGGTCGGCGCCGGCGCCGGCGCCCCGGCCGGAGCCCGCGAGAGGCGGAGCTCCTCGCCCGCGGTGCAGCCGGAGGCCGCCAGCAGCACCGCCGTCGTCAGGGCCAGGATCCGCCGTCGCACCCCCCCATGCTGGCGGCTCCGGGGCGACGCCGGCGCGCCAGGGACGGCTCCTCCTCGTTCTTTGTCGGCTCACCCCCGCTCAGCGGGGGCCATGCGACAAAGAAGGAGGGAGTGGGTGTGGGCGTCAGGCCCCGCCGACCACCGAGGCGACCAGGGCGGCGGCCTCGCTCGGGTTACCGCCCACGGCCACACCCGCCCGCTTCAGGGCCCCGATCTTGGCCTGGGCCGTCCCTCGGTTGCCGGAGACGATGGCGCCGGCGTGGCCCATCCGCCGGCCCGGAGGCGCCGTCTGCCCGGCCACGTAGGCCACCACGGGAGTCGCCATCCCGCGGGCCACGAATTCGGCCGCCTCCTCCTCGGCCGTCCCCCCGATCTCGCCGATCAGCAGCACGGCCCGGGTGTCGGGATCGGCCTCGAAGGCGGCCAGGCAGTCCACGAAGGTGGTGCCGGGCACGGGGTCACCGCCGATGCCCACGCAGGTGGTCTGGCCGATGCCGGCCTGGGTCAGCTCGTGCAGCGCTTGGTAGGTGAGCGTCCCCGACCGGCTGACGATGCCGACCGGGCCACCGCCCATGGCGATCTCGCCGGCGGTGATGCCGATGTTGCACCTGCCGGGGCTGATGACGCCGGGACAGTTGGGGCCGAGCAGGCGCACCTCCGGGAACTGCCGGGCCAGCGTCGAGCGCAGCAGCGCCTGGTCGTGGGTCGGCACCCCCTCGGTGATGACCACGACCAGCTCCACCCCGCCCTCGGCCGCCTCCAGGGCCGCCGCCATCACCGCCGGGGCGGGAACGAAGATGCACGACGCCGTGGCGCCGGTGGCGGCCACGGCCTCGCCCACGGTGGCGTGGATGGGCACGCCCTCGACGTCGCTGCCCGCCTTCTTCGGGTTGGTGCCGGCCACCACCAAGGTGCCGTAGGCCCGGTTGCGGAGCCCGTAGAAGCGGCCCTGGCTGCCGGTGAGCCCCTGGTAGACCACCCGCGTCGTCTCGTCGACCAGGATGGTCACGGGG
>JAHWJR010000314.1 GCA_019348335.1 Actinomycetota bacterium | reverse complement strand
CGTCGGCGAAGTAGAAGTACTCGACCTCGGGGGCGGCGTAGAACGAGAAGCCCCGTTCACGGGCCCGCTCGAGGGCCCGGCGCAGGACGTTGCGGGGGTCACCCTCGAACGGGGTGCCGTCGAGGTTGCTCACGTCACAGAAGACCCGGGCCATGGGGGCCTGGGCGCCCTGGAGGGGAAGGATCTGGAACGTCTTCGGATCGGGACGGGCCAGGACGTCGCTCTCCTGCACCCGGCTGAAGCCTTGGATGGCCGAGCCGTCGAAGGTCATGCCTTCCTCCAGCGCGGTCTGGAGCTCGGCCGGCGTGATGCTGAACGCCTTGGGCGTGCCGAGCACGTCGGTGAACCACAGCTGGACGAAGCGGATGCCCCGCTCCTCGACCGTGTGCATCACGTAGTCCTGCTGGCGCTCCATCGGACCTCCGGGGGCGGGGGGCGGGGTTCTCGCCTATCTTCGCGCCCGGGCCCCGAGTCACCCGGCACCAGCCGGGTTCAGTTCATCCCACGTTCACAATTCGGCAACGGCCGGGAAACCGCCCGTCGCCAGGGTGACTGAGTCGGCCTCGCAGGCCACCCCATCGCCAGAGCACCGCCCGACGGAGACAAGGAGACAAGGATCGTGCAGGAACGCACCCCGGCCGAGGTGATCGCCCTCGCTCAGGAGCACAACGTGGAGATCATCGACTTCCGCTTCTGTGACCTTCCCGGCCTCACGCAGCACTTCTCCGTCCCGTTGCACCAGCTGACCGAGGAGGCGTTCGAGGAGGGCTACGGCTTCGACGGGTCCTCCATCCGGGGCTTCCAGGAGATCCAGGAATCCGACATGATCCTGGTGCCCGACCCCAACACCGCGGTGCTCGACCCCTTCCGTCAGCACGCCACCCTCAACATCAACTGCTTCGTGCACGACCCGGTGACCGGCGAGCCCTACAGCCGGGACCCGCGGTACGTGGCCAAGAAGGCCGAGGACTACCTGGCCTCCACCGGCATCGCCGACACCGCCTACTTCGGTCCGGAGGCGGAGTTCTACATCTTCAACGACATCCGCTTCAGCCAGGACAACCACTCGGCCATGTACGCCGTCGACTCGGTCGAGGGCATCTGGAACTCGGACAAGGACGAGGGGCCCAACCTCGGGTTCAAGCCCCGGTACAAGGAGGGCTACTTCCCGGTGCCCCCCATGGACCACTTCCAGGACCTCCGCTCAGAGATGGCGCTGACCATGGAGAAGCTGGGCATCGAGATCGAGATCCAGCACCACGAGGTCGGCACCGCCGGCCAGGCCGAGATCGACATGCGCTTCGACACCCTGCTGTCGATGGCCGACAAGCTCATGCTCTACAAGTACGTGGTCAAGAGCGTCGCTCGGGACCACAACCTCACCGCCACGTTCATGCCCAAGCCCCTGTTCCAGGACAACGGCTCGGGGATGCACACCCACCAGTCGTTGTGGAAGGGCGGCGACCCGCTGTTCTTCGCCGAGACCGGCTATGCCGGGCTGTCCGACCTGGCCCGGTGGTACCTCGGTGGCCTGCTCGAGCACGCTGGCGCCGTCCTCGCCTTCGCCGCCCCCACCACCAACTCCTACAAGCGGCTGGTGCCCGGCTACGAGGCGCCGGTGAACCTCGTCTATTCCCAGCGCAACCGCTCGGCGGCGGTCCGCATCCCCCTGTACTCCAAGAGCCCCAAGGCCAAGCGCCTCGAGTTCCGCTGCCCCGACCCGAGCTGCAACCCGTACCTCGCGTTCAGCGCCATGCTCATGGCCGGCCTCGACGGGATCCAGAACCGAATCGAGCCGCCCGACCCGGTCGACAAGGACCTCTACGACCTGCCGCCCGAGGACCTGGCCAAGGTGCCCCAGGTGCCGGGAAGCCTCGACGAGGCGCTGGACGCCCTGGAGGCCGACCACAAGTTCCTCCTCGTCGGCGACGTGTTCACCGACGACCTCATCGAGACGTGGATCCGCTACAAGCGCGAGCACGAGCTCGACCCCGTCCGGCTCCGGCCCCACCCGTGGGAGTTCATGCTCTACTACGACATCT
>JAHWJR010000102.1 GCA_019348335.1 Actinomycetota bacterium | reverse complement strand
TCCTCGACCACCCGGCCGTTGTCGAACATCACCACGCGGTCGCCGATCTCCTTGGCGAACCCCATCTCGTGCGTCACCAGCAGCATTGTCATGTCGGTGTTCAGCGCCAGGTCTCGCAGCACGCCCAGCACCTCTCCCACCAGCTCCGGGTCGAGCGCCGAGGTGACCTCGTCGAACAGCATCACTTTGGGCTGCATCGCCAGGGCCCGGGCGATGGCGACGCGCTGCTTCTGCCCGCCGGAGAGCGCGGCCGGGTACTGCCCCTGCTTTCCGTCCATGCCGACCAGCTCGAGCAGCTTGCACGCTCGCTCCCGAGCCTCGTCCTTGGGCACGCCGAGTGCCTTCACCGGCCCCAGCGTGATGTTCTCCAGCACCGTCTTGTGGGGGAACAGGTAGAAGTGCTGGAAGACCATGCTGATGTTGCTGCGCACCCGGCGCACGTGCTTCTCACTGGCCTTCACCAGCTTGCCCCCCCGATCCTCGTGGTACAGGTGCTCACCGCCGACCTCGACCATTCCCGAGTCGGGACGCTCGAGGGTCATCAGCACCCGCAGGATGGTGGTCTTACCCGACCCACTCGGACCGATGATGACCAGCTTCTCGCCGGCCGCCACCTCGAAGTCGAGGCCGTCGAGCACCACGTTGTCGCCGAAGGCCTTGGTGACCGACTCGAACCGCACCATGGGCCCGTCCGGGGACGGCCGCGCCTCTGCTGTAGCTCCGTTTCCGGCGGGTTCAGTCTCTCGAGTAGCCATAGCGCTTCTCCAGGTAGCGGACGAGGATGGCGGCCGGGATGCTCACGGCCAGGAACAGCAGAGCGGCCAGGCTGAACGCCTCCAGCGGCCGGAACAGCCGAGAGTTGAGCCCCTGGGCCACGGCCAGCAGTTCGAGCACGGCGATGGTCGACAGCAGGGGAGCGTCTTTCAACATGGCCACGAGGTAGTTGCCCAGCGCCGGGATCACGGTGGGGATGGCCTGCGGCAGCACCACGCTGCCCCAGGTGGTGCGGGTCGACAGGTTGCACGCCACCGCTGCCTCCCACTGGCCCTTCTCGACGTTGTCGATGCCCGAGCGGTAGGCCTCCGAGGTGTAGGTGGCGTAGTGGAGCCCGAGCCCCACCACCCCGGCGGTGAACCCGCTCAGCCGGATCCCGAGGTCGGGCAGGACGAAGAACAGGAAGAAGAGCTGCACCAGCAGCGGCGTGCTGCGAACGAACTCGATGAAGCCGATGACCGGCCAGCGCACCACCGGCAGCGAGGAGCGGCGGGCCATGGCCAGGCCCAGACCGAGCACCATGGCCACGGTGATGCCCACCAGCGTGGCCTGCAGCGTGACCGACAGCCCCCGCAGGAGGTCGGGGAGCATCCTCTGGGCGATGTCCCAGTCCCACGTGGCGGGACTGGCCTGCGCCACCGCCCCGGCGGTCACTTCACCGCTCCGCCCAGGCCGCCCCCGACATCGAGGCCCCGGCCGAAGCGGCGCTCGAGCGCCCGCACCCCGAAGGTGATCGAAAGCGAGATCAAGAAGTAGATCACGAGCACGGCGGTGAAGATCTCCAGGCTGCCGGCTGCTCGCAGCGTGCGCAGGTTCTGGGCCCGCTCGGTGAGGTCACTCAGGTCGATGAGCGAGACCAGCGCCGAGGCCTTCATCACCTCGATGAGCAGGTTGCCGAAGGGCGGCAGCATCAGCACGATCGCCTGAGGCAGCACGACGTGGCGAAGCCGGTGGAAGGGCGAGAGGTTGATGGCGATGGCCGCCTCGCTCTGGCCCCGGGGGATCGACTGGATGGCCCCCCGGGCGATCTCGCTGCCGTAGGCGCCCATGTTGGTGCCGAGCGCCAGCATGCCGGCCTGGAGGGGCGTGAGGAAGATGCCGAACAGCTGCGGAAGGGTGAAGAAGATCCAGAACAGCAGGATGATGGCCGACACGCCCCGGAAGAGCTCGACGTAGACCCGGGTGAACCAGCGCAGGGCCCGTGAGCCCGAGAGGCTGGACACGCCGCCGACCAGGGCGAGCAGCGTGCCGATGACCGCCGAATACGCGGTCACCTGGATGGTGATCCACGCTCCCGAGAGGAGCTGCTGGAGCTGACCGGAGCTGAGCACGGCAGCGTGGCCTGTGCCGGTGCTCTAGAGCAGGTCCTCGACGGTGGTCTCCTTGGCCTTCTCGACCGAGGTCTCGCTGAAGCCGAACTGCTCGATGATGGGCAGGATCTCGTCGTTCTGCTTCATCTCGTTGAGCACCTCGTTGAAGCGGTCCCGCAGCTCTTCGTTCTCCTTGCGGAAGGCGTAGCCGCCGCAGCCCAGCTTCTCCTCGCCGTCGATGACGGGAACGAATCCCTCGGTGGCCTCGAAGCCGGGCAGGTCCTTGACCTGCTCGCTGACGGTCACCTCGGTCAGCGCTACGGCGTCGATCCGTCCGGCACGCAGGGCGTCGAACAGGTCCGGCGTCGAGCTGAACCGGCTGAGTTGGGAATCGGGCACGCCCGAGTCCACCGCGTACTCGTCCTCCACCGCGCCGTTCAGCACGCCAAGGCGGGCTTCAGACTCGATGACCGACTCGAAGTCGGTGAGGCCGAGGGGGTTGCCCTCGGCCACGGCGAAGGCGGTGGTGCCGCAGTAGTCGGGATCAGTGAACGACACCTGCGCCGCCCGCTCCGCGTTGATGAACATGCCGGCGGCGATCATGTCGTAGCGCCCGGCGTTGAGGCCGCCGATGAGACCCCCGAAGTCGACCACGGTGCCCCGCAGCTCCGGTACGCCGAGGCGGCACAGCACCTCCCGGGCCACCTCGGGCGCCTGCCCGGTGGGCTTGCCGTCCGGCCCCTCGTAGCCGTAGGGCACCTCGTTGGCGAAGCCGACCTGGAGGAAGCCCTGCTCGCGTGCCTCGGCCAGCTTCCCGCCGGCGCCGTCGTCGGGCACCGGGCACTCGTCGGCCGAGCGGTCGCCGCTGCCCACCTCACTCCCGTTTCCGCACCCTGCCAGGAGGGCGGCGAACACGGCCATGAGGCCGACGATGCGAACCCATGTCCATCCGCTGGTGGATCGGACCTTCTCATCGGTGCGCATGGTCACTCCTCACTCGACGTGTGCCTTCGGGACGAAGGGAGCGACCGACGTACCGGTGCGATGGACGGACCGGTGCCGGTGTTGCCACTCCGTTCGTGTCCGACTATTCGTTCATAACACGTAGCACGCATCGCCCTCCGATGGCGAGCATCCTCCGTTGTGCCCACGACGCGAGCGCTACGTACGCCGTATCGTTCGAACGTGCGGCGACCGGGCATGGTTCAGGGTCTTACGCACTCCTGACCCTCTCAACTCGCCGCCAGGACGGCTCGCAGGGCGGGCTCGAGTGCGGGACGACGGAAGGCGTAGCCGCTGCCGGCCAGCACGTCGGGTCGCAGGCGGAGGCTGGTGAACAACAAGGTGTCGGCGAGCTCGGAACCGAGCAACAGCCGCGGGCCCAGGCGGGGAACGGGCAGGACGGCGGGCCGATGGAGCACCCGGCCGAGGGTCCGGCTGAACTCGGCGTTGGTGACCGCCTCGGGCGAGGTGAGGTTCACCGGCCCCCTGACGTCGGCGGTGAGCAGGTGGACCATGGCCCCGATGTGGTCCTCGAGGGCGATCCACGACCACCACTGCCGGCCGGACCCGAGGCGGCCGCCCAACCCGAACTTGAACAGCGGCAGCATCTTGGCCAGCGCCCCGCCGCCGGCGTCGAGCACCAGGCCGGTGCGGAGGTAGGCGGTGCGCACGCCGGCGTCGGCCGCCGGCTGGGCGGCCGCCTCCCACGCCACGCAGACCTCCGCCAGGAAGTCGTCTCCCGGTGGCCAGTCCTCGGTGACCTCCTCGTCGCCCCGGTCCCCGTAGTAGTTCATGCCCGAGGCGCTCAACAGCACCCGCGGACGAGGGTCGAGGCTTGCCACCGTCTCGGCCACCAGGGCCGTGCCCCGGGTCCGGCTCTCGCGGATGCGGCGCTTCTGCTCGTCGGACCAGCGCCGGGCGCCGATGCTCTCGCCGGCCAGGTGCACCACGGCGTCGACCCCGGCCAGGGCCGAGGCGTCGATCGTTCCCGCCTGCGGGTCCCAGCCGACCTCGTCGTCGCTGGTCGGCCGGTGGCGCACGATGCGTCGCACCTGGTGGCCGCCGCCTCGCAGGGCAGCGACCAGTGCCGTGCCCAGGAAACCACTCGAGCCGGTGACGGCGACGTCCACGTCGGCGACGCTACGGTTGCCGGCGGACTTCCGCACGGGGACCGTCCCGCCGGACCGGCGCGTGGAGGGCCCATCTAGGGTGAGCGGGATGGCCGACAGCCCCCTCCGTGTCCTGCGCGCCCGTGTGGGCGCGGGTGTGGCCACCGCCTTCGGGTCCGACGTGGAGCCCCCCGACGGGCTCGTGGTCCCCACCTCGGACCCCCGTCACGGTGACTACACCTGTCCGGCTGCCATGTCCCTGGCCCGGACGCTCCGCCGGCCGCCCCACGAGCTGGCCGAGCGGCTGGCCGCGGCGCTCGACGTGGGCGACGTCTGCGAGCCGCCGGAGGTCGTCCGCCCCGGCTTCGTCAACCTGCGGCTGCGGAGGCCCTGGCTCGAGTCACAGGTCGTCGCCATGGTCGGTGACGACCGCCTGGGCATCGGCCCGGTGGCCGAGCCGGTGCGGGTGGTGGTCGACTACTCGGGCCCCAACGTGGCCAAGCAGATGCACGTGGGCCACCTGCGCTCGACCATCATCGGCGACTCCCTGTGCAACGTCCTCGAGTTTCTGGGCCACGACGTCGAGCGGGTGAACCACCTGGGCGACTGGGGCACCCAGTTCGGGATGCTGATCGCCCACGTCGAGGACGTCCGTCCCGGCGGGCTCGGAGGTGCCGGCACCGAGGTCGAGGACCTCGAGGCGCTCTACCGCAGCGCCAACGCCCGCTTCACCGAGGACGCCGCCTTCCGCGACCGTGCCCGCCAGCGAGTGGTCGACCTGCAGTCCGGGGAGCCGACGGCCCGGGCGGCGTGGCAGTGGATGGTCGACCTGTCCATGGCCCGCAACCAGGAGGTCTACGACCTGCTGGGTGTCCGGAACCTGGTGACGCGCGGCGAGTCCTCCTACCAACCGCTCCTGGCCGACGTGGTCGCCGAGCTGGAGGCGGCCGGCCTCGTGGTCGTCGACGACGGCGCCAAGTGCGTGTTCGTCGAGGGCTTCACCAACAAGGCCGGCGAGCCGTTGCCACTCATCGTGCAGAAGGCCGACGGGGGTTACAACTACGCCACCACCGACCTGGCCGCCCTGCGGTCCCGGGTGGAGCAGGGGGCCCGCCGCCTGGTCTACGTGACCGACGCCGGCCAGGCGCAGCACTTCGCCATGGTCTTCGCCGTGGCCGCACGGGCGGGCTGGCTCCCTCCCGAGATCGAGGCCGCCCACGTGGCCTTCGGCCTGGTGCTGGGGGAGGGCGGTGGGCGGCTGCGGACCCGAAGCGGCGACACGGTGCGGTTGCACGACCTGCTCGACGAAGCCGTGGCCCGGGCCCGGGAGTTCCTGGTGGAACGGGCCAGGGACCGAGGCGAGCCGGTACCGGCCGACGTCGACGAGGTGGCCCGGGCGGTGGGGGTGGGCGCGGTCAAGTACGGCGACCTCAGCCAGAACCGTCAGAGCAACTACGTGTTCTCCTACGACCGGATGCTCACGCTCAAGGGCAACACCGCGCCGTACCTGCAGTACGCCTACGCCCGCATCCGCTCCATCCTGCGGGAGGCCGAGCGGGACCCGAGCCCGGCTCCCGAGGCCGTCACCGTGTCACTCGCCGAGCCCCAGGAGCTCGACCTGGCCCGGCGGCTGGTGGCGATGGGCGACGTGCTCGAGCGGGTGGTCGACGACTACCTGCCGAGCCACCTCTCGGCCCACCTCTACGAGCTGGCCCAGGCGTACCACCAGTTCTACGAGCACTGCCCGGTGCTGCGGGCGGAGGAGGCCGTGCGCCGCTCCCGCCTGGCCCTGTGCGAGGTGACGGCGGCATCGCTGCGCCGGGGGCTGGGCCTTCTCGGAATCGAGGTGCCCGAGCGCATCTGATCCCGCGCCCCGGGGTAGGGGTCGACGCACGGCGGGCCGCATCGGCCCCTGACGATCGTCAAGGAGACCCATGGGCAAGACTGACAGCAACAACCGGAACACCGTGGTGCGAGCGCTCAACGACCTCGGGCTGGCCGCCTGGTTCGGCGGCTCCCTCATGGGTGCCATCGGGCTCAACGGAGCAGCCGCCCAGGTCGACAAGCCGGGTGAGCGGGCCAAGGTGGCCAACGCCGGCTGGGCCAGCTGGACCCCGGCCAACCTGGCCGCCATCGGCGCCTACGTCGTGGGCTCGCTCGCTCTCACCGGCGCCAACCGTGGTCGCCTGACCGGCCAGCAGGGCGTGGGCAAGGTGGCACTGGCCAAGACCGTGCTCACCGCCGGCGCCTTGGCCGCCACCGCCTACAGCCGGGTGCTGGGCCAGACGGTGATGGACGCCGGGACCCCTGAGGTCGCGGGCGCCACCGAGCCGACCGACGGCACCCCGTCCGAGGTGGCCGGCGCCCAGCGCAAGCTCAAGATGCTCCAGTGGGCGGTACCCGCCCTCACCGGCGCCACCGTCGTGCTCGACTCCAAGATGGGTGAGCAGCAGCGCCCC
>JAHWJR010000313.1 GCA_019348335.1 Actinomycetota bacterium | reverse complement strand
CGGCCACCCGGTCCGGGTCGGCGCTCAGCGTGGCCCGCCCCTCGAGGGCCAGCCAGCGGCCGCCGTCGACCTGGCACACCACCGCCGGCGTCCCCCGCTCGGCGTTGCGGGCCTTCTGGCTACCGGCGTTGGTGATGATGCGCACCAGCCGGGTGCGGTCGTCGTAGGTGAAGCCGACCGGCACCACGTGGGGGCTTCCGTCCCGGCGCAGCGTGGTGAGCGTGGCCAGGTGGCGCTCGGCCAGGAAGGCCAGGACCTCGTCGGGGAGGTCGCCGGGGTGGAGCCGGGGGCGCCGGCGAGGAGCGCCGGGCTCGGGGGACTCGGGGGGCATGGGTGCAGTCTTCCGGACGTGGAGGAAGCGGGGTGGGCCGGGCGTCAGCGCAGCGCCGGCAGTTCCTGGACGAGCTCGGCGGCGGGGGCGAACAGGTCGCCCCGGCGCTCGATGCGTTCGAGCACCTGGCCGGCCTCGAAGCTGAGCAGGCCGGGGTCGCCGGCGTCGAGCGCCTCGCCCACCTCCTCCCACGACACCGGCGTGGACACCGTGGGTCGTTCCCGGGCCCGCAGCGAGTAGGCGCACACCGTGGTCTTGTGCCGGGAGTTCTGGCTCCAGTCGACCAGGACCTTGCCCCGGCGCAGGTCCTTGCGCTGCACGCTCACCACCTGGCCGGGTTCCTCCCGCTCGAGCAGCTGGGCCAGGGTCTTCGAGAACCCGGCGGTCTGCTCGTAGGTGGTGGGCGAGTTGAGCGGCACGTAGGCCTGGAGCCCCTTGGAGCCGGAGGTCTTCACCAGGCAGACGAGGCCGAGCTCGTCGAGGACCCGGCGGATCCACAGCGCCACCCGGGCGCAGTCGAGCACGGCCGCCGGCGGCCCGGGGTCGAGGTCGAACACCACCATGGTGGGCGAGTCGGGGTCGCTGGCCCGGGCCATGGACGTGTGCAGCTCCAGCGCGGCCAGGTTGGCGACCCAGGTGAGGGCGGCCAGCGAGTCGATGCGGCAGAAGTCGATGGCGCCGTCGTCGCCGGTCACCCGGTGCACGCCGACCCACTCGGGGCGGTACCGGGGGCAGTTCTTCTCGTAGAACGAGCCTCCCTCCACCCCGTCGGGGAAGCGCCGGAGCGTCAGCGCCCGGTCGCCCAGGTGGGGGAGCAGGGTGGGCGCCACCCGGGCGTAGTAGTCGAGCACCTCGGCCTTGGTGAAGCCGGTGGCGGGATAGAGGACCTTGTCGAGGTTGGACAGCTTGAGGGAGCGGCCGTCGACCTCGATGACCCGGTCCCGCCCCACCCCGCCGGCTCCGTCCGGGTGCCGGGTCAGGCGCTCTTGCGGTCGCCGGCCGCCGGCGTGCCGGCGGAGGGCTCGGACGAGGCGGTGCCCTCGGCCGGCCCCTCCTCTTCACCGGCGGCGGCGCCGGCGTCCTGGGCGGTGGGGTGCCGGCGCCGGGCCTCGCGGGCCTCGGCCACGCTCGCCTCCAGGGCGGCCATGAGGTCGACCACCGCCCCGTCGTCGGCCGGCGCGGCGGCGACCACCAGCGGCTCGCCCTCGGCCTTGCGCTCGATCAGCTCGAGCACCCGCTCGCGGTACTCGTCGCGGAAGCGCTCCGGGTGGAACTCGCTCGACAGCGAGGCCACCAGTTGCTTGGCCATGGCCAGCTCCTTGTCGGAGACCGGCACCCCGTCGAGCGAGGCCAGCTCGGGGATCTCCTCCGGCGGCACCAGCTCGTCGGCGTAGACCATGGTCGACAGCAGCAGCTTGCCGTCCTTGGGGCGCAGGGCGGCCAGGTACTGCTTGGTGCGCAGCACGAAGCGGGCGATGGCCACCTTGCCCTGCTCCTCCATGGCCCGCACCAGCAGGGCGTAGGGCTTCTCTGCCGCCTTGACCGGCGCCACGTAGTAGGGCGTGTCGAAGAAGACGGGGTCGATGTCGGAGAGGTCGATGAACTCCTCGATGTCGACGGTGCGGCTGGCCTCGGGGTCGAGGCCCTCGAGCTCGGCCGGGTCGACCAGCACGTAGTGCTCGGGCGACAGCTCGTAGCCCTTGACGATCTGCTCGTAGGGCA
>JAHWJR010000312.1 GCA_019348335.1 Actinomycetota bacterium | reverse complement strand
TCGTAGAACCGCCAGGGCGCGAGTTCGAGGGCGCGGACGCCGACCTCCTCGAGCAACTCGCGCGCCGCGGCCTGGGCCGGGCTCTCACCCGGATCGACCTGGCCCCCGGGGAGCTCCCAGAAGCCGGCCGCGTCCTTGCCCGCTTTGCGTTCTGCCAGCAACACCCGCCCGTCGGGCGCGCGGAGCACGCCGACCGCCACGTCGACCACGGGACGACCGACGAGGGGGAGACGGCGGGAAGGCAGCATCAGTCCGGCCAGACAGGTAGCGGGTACAGCCCGCCAGGTCGCCCTGGCGACTGCTTCTTCGCCCCGTCCTCAGGGTCGACTTGCTCGGTCTCCGTCGAGGGGGCCGAGTCCTCACCGGCATCCTCCGTCGGAGCTTCTTGGGTGCTGTCCTTCTTCGCCGCCCTCGTCGGCCTCTTGCTCGCAGGCTTGGCCGCGTCGCGCTTGTCGGGGGTCATCTCAAGCTGCCTCGGCGGTGGCAAGTGCCTCGGCGCGGGCGGCGAATTCCCGTACCTCCGCGTCGACGCCCGCTCCATCCGAGCCATACACCGTGACGTTGACGTAGGTCCGGCTGAAGCTCAGATCCGGATAGAGCCCGGTCTCCTTCGACAGGCCCGCCAGCCGTTCGAGGAAGGCTCGTGTCTCGGGGTAGGCGGTGAAGACGAAGCGGCGGTACAGCGACGATGGTCGCTCGACCTCCGTCCAGCCCTCCGGCCATCGGGGTTCCCTGGTCATCTGGTTCTCCTCGTCGATGCATGGGGATCCTCAACGCCCAGCCGGGCTGCCTGGCGTCGAGGATCCCCGCCCGAGCTGGGCGCCTGCGCTCAGCTCGCCGCCCCGGAACACCGCGGCGGAGCGAACAACCCATCTCGAGGACGCCTACACCGGTGCGACCTGGGTGTCCTGGGCACCCTGGGGAAGGATCGGCTCAACCTCGCTGTGCGGCCGGGCGATGATGTGCGCGGCAGCCAGGCCGTCGCCCACGCGCTCGCACGCGTCAGCACCGGCACGGACTGCGGCGTTGACGGCGCCCGTCTCGCCACGGACCAGTACGGTGACGTAGCCGCCGCCGACGAACTGGCGGCCGACCAGCCGGACCTCTGACGCCTTGGTCATGGCGTCAGCAGCCTCGATCGCCGGGACGAGCCCCCGGGTCTCGATCATGCCCAGGGCGATGCCCGGAATATCGGCTCCATTGTTGCTGGCCATCTGTTTCCTCCATAGGTGAGTTGAGTTCGGGTGTTACAGGATAGGGAGTTGGACGAGTCAGTCGGACGGAGTCAGTCGTACCAGCGCTCCTCGGTCCAGTGGTCGATGATCCCGCCGATGGTCAGGTCGGTGGTGATACTCGGATCGCCAGTGGCATGGCGGGCCGCCGAGGTGCGCATGGTGATGACGAAGTCGCCCGGCCTGGTGCCGACCGCGTCGAGCGCCACTTCCAGGTCGCCGCTGTCGTCCTCGACCACCCGCAGCGACCTGTGTTGGAGGTCGGGGATTCGAGCGGTGGTGACGAGGTCGCGGAGGACGCGGTGGATGTTCATCGTCGCGCCTTGCCGTCCCCAGACCTGGCGGCCCGCTCCTTGCCGTCCCCGGATTTGGCGGCCCGCTCCTTGTCGTCCCCAGACTTGGCGGGCCCCTCCTTGCCGTTGCCGTCCCCAGACCCGGCGACCCGCTTCGCTTCCGGGATCGGCTCGTCCCAGTAGTCGATGATGCCGACGATGGTCAGGTCGCTCGGGTAGTCCTTGTGGCCGGCGGCTTCGCGCGCTGCCGAGCTGCCAGCCGCGATCACCCAGTCGCCGGGCTTGCAGCCGACGGGGTCGACCGCCACCTGCTTGCCTCCCGACCGGTCCCGGACGACCAGCAGCCGCTGGCTCTGGAGCTTGCCGATGCGGGCGGTGGCGACCAGCGTGTCTTCGACGCAAAAGATCTTCATCGCTGTGCCTCCTTCGGTCGCGCTCCGGGTGGGAGCGAGCTCGGCGGGCCGTCGCCCTCCGCATCGACCACCTCGAGGCGCGACCGGCCCCGCGCTCGCACGACCCCTTGGGTGACGAGGCCAGCAGGGCCGGCCGCACCCGCATACCGGG
>JAHWJR010000101.1 GCA_019348335.1 Actinomycetota bacterium | reverse complement strand
GGTCCCGGTTGGTGATCTCGTTGCCCGCCCCGATGTTGTAGATCTCGCCGGTGAGACCCAGGCGCAGCACCAGGTCGATGGCGATGCAGTTGTCCTCGACGTGGCACCAGTCGCGGATGTTCCCACCGTCCCCGTACAGCGGGACCCGCCGGCCGTCGAGCAGGTTGGTGACGAACAGCGGGATCACCTTCTCCGGGAACTGGTAGGGCCCGAAGTTGTTCGACGAGCGGGTCACGACCACCGGCAGCCCGTAGGTGTGGCCGTACGAGAGGGCGATGAGGTCGGAGCCCGCCTTGGAGGCGGAGTAGGGAGACCGGGGGGCCAGGGCGTCGGCCTCGGTGAACGAGCCCTCGGCGATGGAGCCGTAGACCTCGTCGGTGGAGACGTGCACCAGCCGCTGCACCCCGAGGCGGCGGGCGACGTCGCAGATGACGTTGGTCCCGCCGCAGTTGGTGCGGACGAACTCGTCGGGGCTGACGATGGAGCGGTCGACGTGGGTCTCGGCGGCGAAGTGCACGACCACGTCGTGGCCGGCCATGGCCGAGCCCACGGCCTTGCGATCGGTGACGTCACCTCGTACGAACCGGAAGCGGGGCTCGTCGTCGAGGCCGGCCAGGTTGGCGAGGTTGCCGGCGTAGGTCAACGCGTCGTAGACGGTGACCTCGTCGTCGGTGGTGGCGAGCAGGTGGCGGACGTAGTTGGAGCCGATGAAGCCGGCGCCGCCGGTGACGAACGCCCTCATGGCCGTGGCGCCGAGACGCCGGCGATCAGGTCGGCTTGCAGGGACGGCACCCCGACATTCTTAGTGGACGCCGGCGGGCCTGCCCACCAATGGACGCCGGCGCCGCTCGTCGGCACCGCCGGAGGCGACCACTAGAGTCCGCGCCGTGCGGGGCATGCGTGACTGAGGCGGCTCCCGCCACCGCCGGCCCCGACGACGCCTGCGTCGCTCGGGCTCGGGCCCTGGCCGAGCGCCAGGCCGTGAAGGTGCTCTCGCTCGACGTGTTCGACACCCTGCTGTGGCGGGTGGTCCCCGAGCCGGTCGATGCCTTCGTGCTGGTGGGGCGGGCGCTGGCGGCCGGGGGCCACCTGCGGGTGGTGCCCGAGGGCTTCGCCCGTTTGCGGGAAGCGGCCGAGATCGAGGCCCGAGAGACGAGCCGGCAGGAGCGGGCCACCCCCGAGGTGTCGCTCTCCGAGATCTACGCCTGCCTGCGGGGGGCGGTGGCCGGCGACGTCCCGCCCGCCCGCCTGGCCGACCTGGAGGTGGAGGTGGAGCGGTCACTCACCTTTCCCGACCTGGCCGTGGTCGACCTCGCTCGTTCGCTGCGGGCGTCGCTCGGCGTGCGGGTGGCGGTCGTCTCCGACACCTACTTCTCGGCGGCCCAGCTGCACCGCCTGCTCGACCGTGCGCCGTTCGACGAGATGGGCATCGAGGCGGTGTTCACCTCGTCGGACAACCGGCGCAACAAGGGCTCGGGCCTCTACGACGTGGTGCTGGAGTCGTTGGGGGTGGCGCCCGGCGAGGTGCTGCACCTGGGCGACCACCCGGAGGCCGACGTGGCCTGCGCGGCCCGGAAGGGCATCCACAGCGTCCAGCTCGACCGGCGCCCGGAGCCCCTGGCGGAGGTCCTGGAGCGCGAGGGGCTGAGCCGGGGGGACGCCGTGCAGCGGCCCCGTGCCCCGCTCGCTGCCGGCGCCGGCGACCTCGGCATCACCGCCCTTCGGGCCAAGACGCTGCGCCGGTCCGACGGGGCGTCCCTGCCTCCGGAACTGCGCCCGTGGTGGGCCACCGGCGCCACCGTCTTCGGCCCTGTGTTGACCGGCTTCGCCGAGTGGGTGCACGAGCGGGCCGCCGCTGCCGGCGCCGACGAGGTCTTCTGCGTCATGCGCGAGGGCGCCTTCCTGGCCCCCCTGGTGGAAGCGGCACGGGATCAGCGCGGTGCCGGCGCCCGGGCCTCGACGCTGTGGGTCTCCCGGCACGTCTGCACCCAGGCCGCCGTGGTCGACGCCTCGACCGGCGAGCTCGAGTCGTTCCTGCACCGCCGCCAGGCCCCGACCCTCGCCCTGGCCTGCGAGGGCCTCGGCCTGGTGGCTGGCGAGTTGCCCGACCTGGCTGACCGGGCGGGGGACCGCCTCGACGACGAGGCCCTGCGCCGGCAGTTCCTGCGGGCGGTCGCCGCCAGCGACGATCTCCGGGCCAAGGTGGTGGCGCACTGCTCGACGGTCCGCCGGCGACTGGTCGACCACGTGGTGGGCGCGGTGGGCCGCCGCTCGGGCCAGGTCGTGCTGGTCGACCTGGGGTGGGGAGCCACCATCCAGGCGGCGCTCGACGTGGCGCTGCGGGCCGAGGGCGTCGAGCTGCGCACGCTCGGGCTCTACCTCATCACCAACGAGGCCGCCGTGGGTCGCATGCTCGACGGCGTGGCCGCCGAGGGTTTCCTCGGCACCGTCGGGCTGCCGGACCCGGCCATCCGCTGGATCATGCGCAGCCCCGAGGTGCTCGAGCAGGTGTGCATGCCCGAGGTGGGTTCGTTGCGGGGCTTCGACGACCAGGGAGCGCCGGTGACCATGGCGGCGCCTGCGGGCCGGCCGGGCCAGCGCGAGCAGCGCCAGGCCGTCCAGGACGGGGTCCTGGCCTTCCAGCAGGAGTGGGGGCGGTACCGCGACGTGGTGCCGGCCGAGCACCACGCCCTCTCCGACGCCGCTCGCCCCCTGCTGCGGACGATGCTGCTGCGCTTCGTGGTGGAGCCGACTCCCGACGAGGCGAGCATGTTCGGCTCCTGGTTGCACGACGAGAACTGGGGATCGGACGCGTCCGAGGCCGTGCTCAGCGCGGCGCTGGCCGAGAGCCTGGCGTACATGACGCCGCGCCAGCTCCTCGACCTGCCGATGGACCGGCTCTACTGGCCCTTCGGTCTGGCTGCCCTGCACAACCCGCCGCTGGCCCGGGCCGCCGCCGCGGTGGCCTTCGGCGAGCTGCCGGCGGATCTCTTCACCTCCGGCCAGGACAGCCCCGTCACCCTCTACATCGACTACGGGGCGGGGCTCCTGCCCCGGCGGCAGGCGCCGGTCTCGCTCAACAGCCGTGGGCTGGGCTACCTGCGCCAGAAGGTCGACGCCCATCCGCTGCGGGCCGTGGGCATCGGGTTCCCCTCCGGCCCCGGGCTCGTCCGCCTCGACTGGATGCGGCTGCGCTTCGGGCTGCGGGGCAGGAGCGAACCGGTCGTGGTCGAGATCCGTTGGCCCGACGGGGCCGACGCCCTGCGCTACCACGACGCCGTGGTGCTGTCCCCCAACCTGCTCTACGGCCCCCGGCGGGCCCCTCGCCTGTCGTACGAGTGCCCGCAGGAGTGGGGCCTCGACGTCTACCGCGCCGAGGTCGAGCTGGGCTTCGGCTGGCTGGCGAGCGAGCCCGGGGCCGCGCCCCGGCGGGACCGGGCGGCGCTGGCGCTGGGCCTGGCCCGGCGCGCCCGGCCCCGGGCCCGCAAGGTGCTGCAGCTCGGGGCGGCGCTGACCCGCCGGCTCCGCCGGCCCTGAAAGACGGCTCCCGGTGCGTCGCCCTACGGGCGGAGGCGGGCGTGGGGGCGGCGGTCGGCAGGCAAGTCGGCCCGGCGGGGGTTGGCCCGGTCGCGGTCCGACAGGAGGGGAGCTTCGGTCAGGCCCCAGTCGGCCTCGACCGCGGGATCGTCCCAGGCGACCCCGAGCTCGTCGGCCGCGTTGTAGTAACGGTCGACCAGGTAGGTCATGGTCACGTCGCTGAGCGCGGCGAAGCCGTGGGCCACGCCCGGGGGGACGAGCACGCCCCGGTGCACGGTGTCGTCGCTGAGGCCGCCGGGACCGGGGCCCAGGTCGAGGATGAGGGTGGCCCCGTCGGTGGGCGAGCCCTCCCGCAGGTCGTGGAGGACCACTCGGGCCAGGCCGGCGGGCACGTACCAGTAGTCGGCCTGGTGCAGGTGGTAGTGGAGCCCCACCAGCGACCCCTGCCGGCGGTCGCTGCGGTTGGCCTGGACCATCTCCAGGCCGCCGGGGAACCAGTCCCGCCGGTAGGTCTCCACGAAGCTGCCCCGGGCGTCGGGGTAAGCGGTGAGGTCGACCACGTACACGCCGTCGATGCGGTCGGACGCGGTGACGGTGGTCATCAGCGCCGGCCCTCGGCCTTGCGCTGTTCGACGTCCAGGTCGTGGGCCACCATGGTGGTGACCAGCTCCGGGAAGCTCATCGTGGGCTCCCAGCCCAGGACCTTGCGGGCCTTGGAGGCGTCGCCCACCAGCAGGTCGACCTCCGACGGGCGGAGGAAGCGCTCGTCGAGCCGGACGAAGCGCTGCCAGTCGTCGATGCCCGCCGCCTGGAAGGCCAGCTCGACGAAGTCCCGGACCGAGTGGGTCTGGCCGGTGGCCACCACGTAGTCGTCGGGCTCGTCCTGCTGGAGCATCAGCCACATGGCCTTCACGTAGTCGCCGGCGAAGCCCCAGTCGCGCCGGGGTTCGAGGCTCCCGAGCGCCAGCTCCTGCTGCAGCCCCAGCTTGATGCGGGCCACGGCGTTGGTGACCTTGCGGGTCACGAACTCGACGCCCCGCCGGGGGCTCTCGTGGTTGAACAGCAAGCCGCTACAGGCGTACAAGCCGTAGGAGTCGCGGTAGTTGATGGTGATGTCGTGGCCAAAGACCTTGGCCACGCCGTAGGGGCTGCGGGGATAGAACGGGGTCTGCTCGTTCTGCGGGGTCTCCCGCACCTTGCCGAACATCTCGCTCGAGGACGCCTGGTAGAAGCGGGTGGGGTTCTCCCGCCCGCCGACCATGCGGATGGCCTCGAGCATGCGCAGCACGCCCAGCCCGGTCACGTTGGCGGTGAGCTCCGCCTGGCGGAACGACAGGGCGACGAAGGAGATGGCGCCCAGGTTGTACACCTCGTCCGGTTGGGCGTACTCCAGGGCGGCGACGAGCGAGGGAAGGTCCTGCAGGTCGCCGCTCACCACGTCGACGAAGGGGAACTCCTCTTGCAGGAGGGTGCCCCGGGGGTTGTTCTGCCCCTTGACCAGCCCGAACACCTCGTAGCCGCGGTCGTGCAGGAACTGGGCCAGGTACTGGCCGTCCTGTCCGGTGACGCCGGTGATCAGAGCTCGGGGCACGGGGCCAGTGTGGTCCGACCGCCGAGGTCGCGTCGATTTCGTCGCCACCGTCGCCCAGGCGGCCGACCGGGCAGCCGTCAGGGAGCGGGATCGCCGCTGAGCACGGCGCGGGCCGCGGCCAGCAGCGTGCCGATCGCCTCGGGGAGCCGTCCCTCGAGGTCGTCACCGTGCTCGTCGACGATGTCTCCCAGCTCCGCCAGCTGCCGCTCGAGCTCCCGCCGGCGGACCTGGGCCTGCTGGAAGGCCAGGACGGCGAAGCCCACGGTCACGTAGGCGGCGTCCTCCACTCGCTCGGAGATGGTTGCCACACCGACCAGCGTAGAACCCGGTGCCGCTGCCGGGGCGTCCGGGCCCAGGTGCGGCGCCGGCGGTCGCCGGCGCCCGGCTACCCTCGCCCCAGGTGGCTGTGCACGACCAGCGGACCTCCGCTCCGGACCGGTCGCGGTCGGTCCCCCCCGATTCTCCCGAGCCGTCCGAGATTCTGGACCCGTCGATCGGGTCCCTCACCGGCGACCCGGCCCACGCCCCGCCGGTGGTGGCCGTCGTGGTCACCCGCGACGCCGGTCCCTGGTTCGAGGACTGCCTGTCGTCCCTCGGTGCCCAGGACTACCCCAACCTCTCGGTGCTGGTCATCGACGCCGGCAGCGAGGACGACCCGCTCCCCCGGGTGGCCGCCGTCCTGGAGGACGCCTACGTCCGCCACCTGGGTCACAACCCCGGGTTCGGCGCCGCTGCCAACGAGGTGCTCGAGGTCGTCGAGGGTGCGTCGTTCTACGCCTTCTGCCACGACGACGTCCTGCTCGACCGCAGCGCCATCCGGGCCCTGGTGGCGGAGGCCTACCGCTCCAACGCGGGGATCGTCGGGCCCAAGCTGGTCTCCTGGGGCAATCCCGGCGCCCTGCTGCAGGTGGGCTTGTCCGCCGACAAGACCGGGGTGCTCACGCCCCTCGTCGAGCGGGGTGAGCTCGACCAGGAGCAACACGACGCCGTGCGGGACGTCTTCACCATCCCCGGGGCCTGCACGCTGGTGCGTGCCGACCTGTTCGCCACCCTCGGTGGCTTCGACCCGGCCATCACCTTCCTCGGAGAGGACCTGGACCTGTGCTGGCGGGCGCAGGTGGCCGGGGCCAGGGTCGTGGTGGTGCCCGCGGCGCGGGTGCAGCACCGTGAGGAGCTGATGAGCCGCCGGGCGGTCGACGACCGGCGCCGCCTGCTGGCCCGTCACCGGTTGCGGACCATGCTCGTGTGCTACGGCCCCTTCCACCTGCTGCGGGTGCTGCCCCAGGCCGCGGTGCTGGCGGTGGTCGAGGCGATCTACGCCGTGGCCGCCGGCAGGGTGTCCCAGGCCGCCGACGTGCTCGGTGCCTGGGTCTGGAACGGCCGGCGCCTGGGCGAGGTCCGCCGGCGGCGCCGGACGCTGCGGGCGGTGCGGGGGCTGCGGGACGGCGAGGTGCGCCGGCTGCAGAACCGGGGCAGCACGAGGATCACCGCCTTCCTGCGGGGGGAGCTGGGTCGGGGCGACCGGGTGCGAGCCTCCCTGACCGATCTCCGCCGGGGCGTCGGCGGTTCGCTGTCGGCCGGCCCCCGCCGCTTCGCCATCGGCGCCGCCGTGGTGGTGGCCCTGGTGGTGCTGGTCG
>JAHWJR010000311.1 GCA_019348335.1 Actinomycetota bacterium | reverse complement strand
CCCATGCGCCCCGAGCTTGACGCCTGCGGAATCGGCTTCGCCGCCGACGCCAGCGGCCGGTCCTCCCGGTCCATCGTGGAGGCCGCCCTGGGTGGGCTGGCCTGTGTGAAGCACCGTGGCGCCGTGGCAGCAGACGCCCGTTCGGCCGACGGGTCGGGCCTGCTCGTTCCCATCCCCGCCGCCATCTTCGGTGAGGGCCACGGGGTGGCCAGCCTCTTCTTCCGGGGTGCCGACCCGCGTGCCGCCATCGAGGCCGCCGCCGCCGCCGAGGGCATCGAGCTGATCGACTGGCGAGTCCCCCCCACCGACGACGACCACCTTGGTCGCCAGGCCCGGGCGGACAAGCCGGCCATGCTCCAGGTGGTGTTCGGGTCCGCCTCGGACGACGGCAACGGGTCCCGCCACCAGGCCGACGAGCGGCGTGCCTACCGCTTCCGTCGCCGCATCGAAGCCACCGCCGAGGGTGTCTACGTGGCCTCCTGTTCCTACCGCACCATCGTCTACAAGGGGCTGTCGGCGGCCGACGCCCTCGCCGGTTTCTATCCCGACCTGGCCGACGAGCGCTTCGCCGCCCCCTTCGCCGTGTTCCACCAGCGCTTCTCGACCAACACCGCCCCCACCTGGGAGCGGGCCCAGCCCTTCCGGATGCTGTGCCACAACGGCGAGATCAACGCCATCCAGGGCAACGAGCACCGCATGCTGGCCCGGGCCGTGCTGGGTACGGAAGAGGCGGGCCTGGGCCCCGAGGAGTTCATCCGTCCCGTCCTCGACCCCCACGATTCCGACTCCGGCAAGCTCGACTCGGCGGTGGAGCTCCTGGTTCGGGGCGGGCGCGACGTTCGCCACGCCGTGGCCATGCTGGTCCCGGAAGCGTGGGAGAACGCCCGCGACCTCGACCCCGACGTCCGCGGGTTCTACCGCTACCACTCCACGCTCATGGAGCCCTGGGACGGCCCGGCCGGGCTCATCTTCACCGACGGCCTCGGCGTGGGCGCCGCCCTCGACCGCAACGGCCTGCGGCCGCTGCGGTGGGCGGCGTGTGAGGACGGTCTGATCGTGTGCGCCTCCGAGGCCGGCGCCATCGACACACGTGGCCACGGGAAGGTGCAGCGGGGTCGGCTCGGACCCGGCCAGATGCTCTTCGTCGACCCCAGCCGCGGCGTGCTGCACGACGCCGAGTGCAAGCAGCGGGTCGCCGCCGGCCCCTACGCCCGCTGGGCGGCCGAGGGCCTGCTGGCGCTGTCCCGAGGAGAGCCGGTGCAGGCCCCTCCGGAGCCCGACGAGCTCGAGCGCCGGCAGGCGGCTCACGGCTACACCAAGGAGGAGATGGCCATGGTGCTCAAGCCCATGGCCAACGACGCCCACGAGCCGACCTTCTCCATGGGCGACGACTCACCGCTGCCCCACCTGGCCGGGCGCCCCCGTCCGGTGCACCACTACCTCCGGCAGCGCTTCGCCCAGGTGACCAACCCGCCCATCGACCCTGTGCGCGAGCGCCGGGTCATGAGCCTGCGCACGCTGCTCGGGCCCCGCCAGCCCATCCTCACCGAGAGCGCCGCTGCCGCCCGCCTGGTCACGCTGCGGTCGTTCTTCCTCTACCCCTCGGGGGTGCTGGCCCTCTACGACCGCGAGCGTTTTCCCTTCACCACCGCCCCGCTCGACGCCACCTTCCCCGTGGCCGACGGGCCGGACGGGCTCCGCAAGGGCCTCCAGCGGCTGTGCGACGAGGCCGAGGCCCTGGTGCTCGACGGCGCCGACATCCTCGTGCTGGACCACGCCGACATCTCCTCCACCCGGGCGCCGGTCCCGTCGCTGCTGGCCTGCGGCGCCGTCCACCACCGCCTGATCGATCGACGCCTGCGCTCTCGGACCAGCCTGGTCGTGGTCAGCGACAGCGCCCGCGACACCCACGAGATCGCCGCCCTGCTGGGCTACGGCGCCGACGCGGTGTGCCCCCGCCTGGCCCTGCAGACGGTGGCCGCCCAGGCCGACGCCGACGAGAGCTCCGACGCGGTCAGCCCCGAGGCCCAGGACCGCTTCCACTCGGCCGTCGAGGAGGGCACCCTCAAGATCCTCTCGAAGATGGGCATCTCGACCGTCGACTC
>JAHWJR010000310.1 GCA_019348335.1 Actinomycetota bacterium | reverse complement strand
CGCTCCCGCCCGAGGCGCAGCCCGTCGGCGAGCCGGGGATGCACCACGGCGGGCGACCACGCCACCAGCCAGCCCCGGTCGTCACCGGCCCGACGGAGTGGCAGCACGCTGTCGTAGCTCCACTCACCCAAGCCTGCGATGGTGAGCGTGGCGGTGAATGCCGCTCGCGCCTCGTCGCCTTCGGTGGTCACCTGACCGAGCTCGAAGGAGGCGGCTCTGATCCGGAGATCCTGGGCGACGGTGGTGTGGGCGTCGCCGAAGCTGGGGGGCGGACCGTCGACCAACGCCGCCATCGCCTCGAGGTCATCTGCCGACCAGGCGGCGAGGTAGTCGCCCGCAGCACCCTCGGGGCCAGGGCCGTCGTTGCCGCCGAGGACCACGAAGGCGACGGTGCCGACCACCGCGGCGACGGCAACGCTGGCAGCCACGAGCACACCGGTACGCATGGAACGCCTCCTCACCAGCGGCCGGCGTCGCCGGTTGCCGCTCTCACCTGGCTCGTCATCTCTTCCTCAAGCCCTTCTCGATGTCCTGAACGAGGCGATGGGCGCTGACAGCTGACTCGTAGTCGTCGTCGGCCTGGGCCGTTCGGATCAGTTCAGCCGCCAATCGCACTTCCTCTTCGAACTCAGGGTCGGCGTCGGCGATGCCGTCGAGTCGCTCAGCGGCACCGTCGAGCGCGTCGAGCCTCCGGTTCCCGTAGCCAACGGCCTCGTTGAGCTGGTCGTGGACCGATCGCACGCGCACCCAGTACGGGTTGTCCCGGTCGATCTTGCCGTGCGTACCGCCTGCACCTCCCAGGCCGGGGATGCGCTTCTCCACCGAGTCACCGACCCGATCGACGGTGCCCTCGACGACATCCGACAGGAACCGCACGACCGCACCACCGCCCGTGACGAGCAGGGGGCGCCCGGCGGTCAAAGAGAGAAGGATGACTGCAGCCGCCACCGCCACCCGCGATGCCACCGAACGGCGCCGTTCGGCCCTGCGGTCGCTGCAGAAGCGCTCCCAGTGGGCGTCCACATCCACTTCGATCGTCTCGAGGGCTTCTGCGAGGTGCCGGCGGATGTCGTCGTCCACCGCAGCCGGGTCGTCGCTCACGGCGTCACCTCCCGACATCCTGTTCCAGGAGCGGCGTCTCCGAGCGAGCCGACCAGGCGTGAACGGGCGTTGCGCAAGTGCGAGCGCACGGTGGCCTCGGTGACCCCGAGCGTCTCGGCCACGGCCGAGGTCGGCTGGTCCAGGAGGTAGTAGAGGACGACCGCAGCCCGCTGCTGTTCGGGCAACGCGGCCAGCACGGGCACGAGGTCGGCGGTCGCCGTCGCCCTCGCCGTCGGCTCCGCCATCGAATCCTCCTGTCTCAGCAGCCGGGGAAGAGCAGCGACCATCCGGCTGTGACCTCGCCGCTGGTTCCGAACCCGGTTGACGGCCGCGTGGCGGACCCAGCCAGCCGGGTCGTCCAAGCGGGACACCCGGGCCCAGTGCCGATGCGCTTGCACGAAGGCGTCCTGCACGGCATCGGCGGCCGCCTCTCGGTCTCCGGCAAGGATGGTGAGGGCACGGACCATCGGGGCGAACTCGCGGCGGAACAGGTCCTCCATGCCTGCTCCACCGGGATCTCCGCTCGTCCGCATGTGCCCACTACACCCCGGTCCTCGGTGAATGGTGCAAAGAGGTGGTCAGGATGGTCGCCGACGTCCGAGAACCGCCCCTCGGCTTGTCGTGGGATTGACCCCGCCCTCCGGATCGGCCAGCGTGGACATCGATGACCGTTGATACGCGCTCCGGTGTGGAGCCTACGCTGAAAGCGCTGGCCGAGCCGCTGCGGTGGCAGATCGTCGAGCTCCTCGCCGGCGAGGAGCTCTGCGTCTGCCACCTGGTCGAGGACCTCGGAGTGGCGCAGCCCTTGGTCAGCCACCACCTGAAGGTGCTGCGAGCCGCCGGCCTGGTCGAGTCCGAACGGTACCGGCAGTGGGTGTACTACCGGCTTCGTCCCGACGCGCTGGCGGCGCTGGCCCAGGCGGTCGGCGCCCTGGCCACCGGCGACCCGGGCGGCGGGCGCCGGCGACCGTGCTGTTGATGGCACCGCCCCTGGCCCGGCGGGCGCTG
>JAHWJR010000309.1 GCA_019348335.1 Actinomycetota bacterium | reverse complement strand
GGCCGTGTCTCAGTCCCAGTGTGGCTGATCGTCCTCTCAGACCAGCTACCCGTCGACGCCTTGGTGAGCCGTTACCTCACCAACAAGCTGATAGGCCGCGAGACCCTCCCGAAGCGGAATCCATTTCCTCAAAGAACCATGCGGTTCGATGAGGGCATCTGGTATTAGCACCGGTTTCCCGGAGTTATCCCAGTCTTCGGGGCAGGTTCCTCACGTGTTACTCACCCGTTCGCCGCTAGGTCTTCCCCAGTGTTGCCACTGGTTGGACCCCGCTCGACTTGCATGTGTTAGGCACGCCGCCAGCGTTCGTCCTGAGCCAGGATCAAACTCTCCGTCGAGATCTTGCAGGTTGGCCGGCGTACCGGCCTTCCCCTTGATCATGGAGAGCCAGTGACGAGCAGTTGCTCGCCACAGACTGGCACCAAAACGGACGATGTCCGTGTTTTGATGCAAAGGTAATTTGAACGCTCACGTATCGGGACCGAAGCCCCGATGCGGGAACGCCCGCACTCGCTTTGAACCTTCCTCTGTTCCGTTTTCAAGGAGCGCTTGGCTCGTCCGCACACGCCCATCAGATGGGTGTTGGTGCGTCTTCTCGGCGGCCAGACTATCAGCCGGTGATCCGATCACTTCCGGATCTTCTTGCTCCGAGGCGAACGGTTACCTTACCGCCGGCACCTCGGAACGTCAACCCCGTCGTCAGCTGGATGCTGAGCGCATCCTGCCGGCGGCGAGGTCACGAGTGTACAACGCCTCGCCGGCGACTTCATTCCCGCCCCACCCGGAGGAGGTGGTGGTGGCGCCGGCCGCGACGGAGCAGGATCCAGCGCCCGTGGCGCAGGTCAGCCGATGACAGCAGCGGGCTCTCGTCGGCCACCCGGCGGTCGTTGACGTAGACCGCCCCCTGCCCCACGCTCCGGCGGGCGTCGCTGCGGGAGCTGCTGAGGCCGGTCTCTGCCAGCACGACCACGAGGTCGAGGCCTTCGGCCAGGCGGTCCGGGTCCACCACCGTGGAGGGGACCTCTCGCTGGAGGGTCCGGTACGCCGCTTCGGGCACCTCCGCGGGACCGGCGCCGAAGAGGATGTCGGAGGCGGCCCGGGCCGCCGACGCCTCCCCCTCCCCGTGGACCAGGGCGGTGACCTCCGAGGCGAGACGTCGCTGGGCCTCTCGGCGGGCTGGTGCGGTGGCGTGGAGAGCCGTCACCCGCGCCACCTCGTCGACCTCGAGCAGGGTCAGTTGCAGCAGGAATCGCTCGACGTCGGCGTCGTCGACCTGCATCCAGTGCTGGTAGAAGGCGTACGGGCTCGTGCGCCGGGGATCGAGCCAGACGTTCCCCTCGACGCTCTTGCCGAACTTGCTGCCGTCGGCCCGGGTGAGCAGCGGCCAGGTGAGGCCGTGGACCACATCACCGGTGCGGCGGCGGACCAGGTCGATGCCGGCGGTGATGTTGCCCCACTGGTCCGACCCGCCAATTTGGAGGTCGCAGCCCTCGTGCTGATGGAGCCACAGGTAGTCGTGGGCCTGGATGAGCATGTAGCTGAACTCGGTGAAGGAGATGCCCTCGGTGCTCTCTAGGCGGGACCGTACCGACTCCTTGGCCATCATCTGGTTGACCGTGGCGTGCTTGCCCACGTCCCGGAGGAAGTCGAGCAGACCCAGGCCGGCGGTCCACGAGGCGTTGTCGACGAGGATGGCGGCCTGACCGGCGGTGGCGTCGCCGGGCTCGCCGCTTCCGCCGGCCTCGAACGCCAGCAGGCGCCGCAGTTGGGCCTCGATGCCCCGCAGGTTGGCGGCCAGCGTGGCCGGATCGAGGAGTGCCCGCTCCCCGGTGCGGCCGCCGGGATCGCCGATCATCCCCGTGGCTCCACCGGCAAGGGCGACCGGGCGGTGGCCGGCGGCCTGGAACCGACGCAGGGCGAGCACCCCCACCAGGTTGCCGACGTGCAGGCTGTCGGCCGTGGGGTCGATGCCGTGGTACACGGTGACGGGGGACGACAGACGTTCGGCCAGCGCGGCGCGGTCGGTGGTGTCGTGCACGAGACCACGCGCCTCGAAGTCGGCCAGGACAGAAGAAGGTGGTCGGGACACGCGGCCATGCTCGCCCCCGGCG
>JAHWJR010000100.1:5209-6838 GCA_019348335.1 Actinomycetota bacterium | reverse complement strand
CCTGCAGCGGGAGGCGGAGCCAGGCCGCCACCGGCGAGGCGAGCGGGAAGCCGGCGCCGGCGATGCCCCCGTCCAGCGCCATCTGCACGTTGGCCGGGAACACTGCCACCAGCACGACCACGGTGGCCCACGCACCGGCGCGGCGGGTGGCGGGGAGGGCCAGGAGGGCGCCGGCGGCCACCTCGGCGGCGCCGCTGGCCAGCACCGCGGCCCGGGGGTTCCCCAGCCACCGGGGGACGATGCGCTCGTAGGCCTCGGGCACGGCGAAGTGCGACACGCCGGCGCCCATCATCAGCGCCGCCAGGACGTAGCGGGACCGGAGCAGCCCGTGCCCCGCCGTACGGGCGCCGTGCTCGCGATCAGGCACCGCAGGTCGACCGGGCGTCGCCTCCGGCCACCCGCTCCGCCACCCAGGCCAGCACGTCGGGGCCGGACTGCACGAGGATGTCCCCGTGACCGGTGCGGGGGTACTCCCGGTAGTCGACGGTGTTGCCCCCGGCGCACATCCGCTCGATCGCCGTCTGCGTGCTCGACGCCAGCACGATGAAGTCGTTGGCGCCCTGGACCACCAGCACGGGGGCGCTCACGGCGCCCGATCCGGGCTCGTTCTCCTCGATCCGCCGCTCCCAGCCCTCCAGATCGACCGGGTTGGCCACCAGCCAGGCCGAAGGAGGCTGGTCGGAGAAGGCCTCGGTCACCCCCTGGAGGCAGCGCTGCTCGACCACGTCGATGCGATCCAGGGCGGCCGGGGTGAGGGCCTCGGCCAGGTCGAGATCGGCGTAGACGGAGCCGTAGGCGTACACGGCCGAGGCGACCAGGCCGAACGCCGGCGTGATGGGCACCGCCGATCGCAGCAGGGTGCTCAGCTCGGCCGCCGGCGCGGAGGCGACCACGCCGAGGAGGTCGAGCTCGGGGGCGTACCCCGACGCCAGCTGCCCGGCGAACAGCGCGGCGTGGCCGCCCTGCGAGTGCCCGGCCACCACCACCCGCTCGCCGGCGCCGGCGTCGTCGATGCGCCCGGCTGCCCGGGCAGCGTCGAGCACGCTGCGGCCGGCGCTGGCGCCCACCAGGTAGGGGTGCGGGCCGGGAGTGCCCAGGCCCTCGTAGTCGGTGGCCGCCACCACGTAGCCGGCGTCGAGCAGCTGGGCCAGGCCGGGGACGAGGACGCCGGCACGCGAGGGGGCGCAGTCGTCGGCCAGGCCCACGGTGCCGTGCCCCCAGCTCAGCACCGGACGGCCCTCCTCGGGTGCGGCCCCACCGGGGGCGTAGACCACCCCGCTCACCGCCGTCGGCCGGCCGTCGACGCCCTCCGACAGGTGCAGCACGTCCCAGGCCCGGGCGCCGGCGGGCACCTCCGGCGTCGACCGCTCGGCCAGGGCCACCAGGTCCCCCGGCGCACCGCCGGGCAGCGGCTCGGGCACCGACCGGACGTCGGTGGGCAGCTCGCCGGCGGCCGCCTCCACCTCCGGCTCCGAGCCGGCACCGGGAGGAGCGACGGAGCCGGCGCCGTCGTCCGCCTGGCAGGCCGCCAGCGCCAGGGCCAGGGCGACGAGCGCCACCAGTGCCGCCGGCACCCGCCGGGCCCTCGCCCGCAGGCGCGTCGTGCCGCTCACCGAGTCGAGGCTACGG
>JAHWJR010000100.1:0-5109 GCA_019348335.1 Actinomycetota bacterium | reverse complement strand
GGGTGCCGGGCTGCCACCATGGCGCTCGTGCGCGTGGTCACCGATGACGGGGTGGAGTTGGCCGTCCACGACCTGGGCGGGTCGGGACCGCCCCTGGTGCTGGCCCACCCCACCGGTTTCCACGGCCGGGTGTTCGAGCCGCTGGCGGCGGCGCTGGCCGACCGGTTCCGGTGCTGGTCCTACGACTCCCGCGGCCATGGCGACTCCGGCCGTCCCGAGGCGAGCGACTACCCCTGGCACGAGTTCGCACTCGACGTGCTCGCCGTGGTCGACGGGCTCGAGCTCGAACGTCCCTCGGCCATGGGCCACTCCCAGGGCGGAACGGCGCTCCTGCTCGCCGAGCAGGCCCGGCCCGGCACCTTCTCCGGGCTGTACGTCTACGAGCCCGTGGCCTTCCCCCCCGACGAGGCAGCTGCCTCCATGGACGAGCACCCGCTGGTGGTGGGGGCCCTGCGCCGACGGGCCGAGTTCGACTCGATCGACGCCGTCCACCAGCACCTGGCGCCCAAGCCCATCCTGCGCGACCTGCACCCGGGCGCCCTGCGGGCCTACGTCGAGCACGGCTTCGGCCCCGCTCCCGGCGGCGGTGTCACCCTGAAGTGCCGCCGGGAGGACGAGGCCCAGATGTACCGCCAGGGGCGGGCCCACGACGCCTTCTCCCATCTCGCCGAGGTGACCTGCCCCGTCACGCTGGCTCGGGGCGCCAGCGACTCGGCCCACCACAGCCCCGAGTTGGCCGACCGCCAGGTCGCCCTGCTGCCCGCCGGCCGCCTGGAGGTCTTCGACGGCCTCGGCCACCTCGGGCCCCTGGAGGACCCGGCGCGGGTGGCCGAGTCGATGGCCCGGGCCCTCCTGCCCGCATGACCACCCGGCCGTGACCGAAGGGCCGGGCGCCGGCGACTCCCCCGGTGACGCCCCCGGCGACTCCGGCGACGCCCCGCCTCTGCCGGCGCCGGCCATCGGGACGCACCGGCTGCTGGGCAACGGCACGTCGACGGCCCTGGTGCGGCCCGACGGGGAGATCGACTGGTGGTGCGCCCCGGCGTTCGACTCCCCTCCCCTGCTGTGGTCGCTGCTCGACCCCCACGGCGCCGCCGCCCGGTGGGTGGGCGCCCGCTACGCCGGCGGCGACGACCGGCCGGCGGGGCCGACCACCCGCACCGTCGTGCGCTGCGGCGGCCGGCGGGTCACGTGCTGGGACGGGCTGCTGGCCGACGGCGAGCGCACCGTCCTGGTGCGCCTGGCCCGCTGTGACCACGACGACCTCGAGGTCGAACACGAGCTGTCGGTGGGGGGCTTCGACCAGGCCTGGGGGACCTGGTCGGGCGGACGGGCCGAGCTGGCGTCGTGCAGCCTGGCCGTCACCGGCCTCACCGACGCCTCCGCCGACGGCCGGCACCTCGCCGGGCGCGTCTGCGCCCCCCGGGGCCGGTGGGCGGCGCTCACCGTGGGCGTCGGCGCCGCCCTCGACGCCACCGCCGACGACCTGGCCGAGCGCCTCGTGCAGGCCGAGCGTGAGCTGGAGGCCAGCCTGGGCGGCGCCCGCCTGCCGCGCCACCACCCGGAGCGGGCCGCCGACGCCCTCACCGTGCTGTCGGCGTGCACGTACCGGCCCACGGGTGCGGTCATCGCCTCCCCGACCACGTCGCTGCCCGAGGCGCCCGGCCACGGGCGGCAGTTCGACTACCGCTACACCTGGCTGCGGGACGCCTCCCTCGCCGTGTCCGTCGCCGCCCTGCTCGGCCACCGCCGCACGACCCAGGCCTACCTCGGGTTCGTGGAGGGCGTCATGGGCGGGGTCCGGGTGCCCGCCACCCCGCTCACCGACATCCGGGGCGGCACCGTGCCCGAGGAACGGGAGATCGACGGCGTGCGGGGCTGGGGTGGGTCCCGGCCGGTGCGGGTGGGCAACGGCGCCCGGGACCAGGTCCAGTACGACGCTCTGGGGATGCTCGTCGAAGGGGTCTCGGTGCACGTGCAGACCGGTGGCGCCCTGCACCCGTCGACGTGGTCGATGGTGCAGGACGTGGCCGACGACCTGGCTGCCGACGACGACCCCACCGCACCGTCGAACGGCATCTGGGAGCTGCGCCAGCCGGCGCCGCTGGTCAGCGGCGACCTCGGTCGCTGGCTGGCGCTCGACCGGGCGGTGTGGATCGCCCGCATGCGCCATCCCCTGCGCCGGCGCCGGCACTGGAAGCGGGCGCGCGACGCCGCCCGCGCCCGCGTGGTCGCCGCCCTGGGCGACGACGGCGGCCTGCCCCAGAGTTACGGCGAGGAGCCTCGCCGGGCCGACGCCTCGGCCCTCATGGCCGCCCTGTTCGGCATGGTGCGCGGCGAGCAGGCCCGCCGGCTGGTCGATGTCACCATCGGCGAGCTCGAGGCCGGGCCCCACCTCTACCGCTACGAGCCGGGTGGCGACGACGGCTTCTCCGGCCGGGAAGCCACCTTCGTGCCCATGTCGTGGTGGGCGGTCGCCGCCCTGGCGGCGGTGGGCCGGGTCGACGACGCCCGGGCCCGGGCCGACGAGCTGTGCGCCGTGCTCCCCCGGCTGCTGTCCGAGGAGTTCGACGCCGAGAACGCCACCTCGCTCGGCAACGTGCCGCTGGTGTGGTCCCACATCGCCGCCGCCCGGGCGCTGTACATCCTCGACGCCGCCGCCCTGCGCCGGCGCTACGGCAGGGTGGGCCTGACCCTGTGGCGGGCGGGCCGCTACCTGCGGCTGCGCCGGTCGGGATGAGGCGTCGAGCGACGGCCTGGTCCGCCCCTGCCGTCGCACCTCGGGTCTAGCCTTCGGCCATGGCCCTGGCCGTGCCCGCCACGCTGTCGCCCTCCAAGGTCACCTCGTTCAAGGACTGCGCCCTGGCCTTCCGGTTCTCGGTGATCGACGGGCTGGCCGAACCTCCCTCGCCGGCGGCGGTCAAGGGCACCCTGGTCCACCGGGCGCTCGAGCAGCTGCACTGCCTCGAAGCGACCGAGCGGACGCTTCCCGCCGCCCTGGCCGCCCTCGAGATGGCGCGGGCCGAGGCCCTGGCCGATCCCGAGTACCTCACCCTGGGCCTCGAAGGCGACGCCGAAGAGGCCTTCCACCACGACGCCGAGCGGTTGGTCCGGCGCTACTTCGAGCTCGAGGACCCCACCACCGTGCGGTCCATCGGCGTCGAGCTTCAGCTCGAAGCCGAGCTCGGCGGCGTGCGCCTGCGGGGCATCATCGACCGCCTCGACCTTGACGCCGACGGTGAGCTGGTGGTCACCGACTACAAGACGGGCCGGGTGCCCGGCATCCGTCAGGAGCAGGGGCGCTTCGGCGGCGTGCAGTTCTACGCCTACCTGTGCGAGGCCATGCTCGGACGGCGGCCGGCCCGCGTCCAGCTGCTGTACCTGTCCGAGCCGGTGGCCATCGTGGCCACGCCGTCGGAGCAGTCGCTGCGAGGGCTGCGGGCCCGGGTCGGTGCGGTGTGGCAGGCGGTCGAGCGGGCCTGCGCCGACGACGACTTCCGCCCTCACCCCGGTCCGCTGTGCGACTGGTGCGCCTTCCGTGCCCACTGCCCGGCCTTCGGCGGGGATCCTGCCGGCGCCCGGCAACGCGTCCCCGCGGCAGTCGGATGAGCGAGGGCCCGGTGGTGCCGGGTGCGGGGCCGGCAGGGAGCGTCGTCGGCGAGGACGATGTCGAGGAGGTCGAGGAGGTCGAGGTTGGGCCGACCGACCGGCGCGAGGTGGTCACCGAGGTGCTCGGCGGCACGCCGCCCTCGGCCCACCGGCCGCCGGCCAGTCCCCTTCGCTCCGTGCTCCCGGAGGGAATGGCCCGAAGGGTCGACGCCTTCGACCACGCCGTCGACGCCGCCTTCGACCAGGTCCGAGGCCGGCGCTCCGTCGACCGGCTCTTCTACACGGCGTCGGCCCTGGGCGACTTCTCGCTGGTGTGGCACCTGGCGGCCACGGCCACCGCACTGCGGTCCCCACACCACGAACGGCAGGCACTGCGCCTGGCGGTGTCTCTCGGGGTCGAGTCGCTGCTGGTCAACCAGGGCATCAAGTCGATGTTCCGGCGGACCCGTCCGCCGTGGGAGCCCCACGCCCGTCACCAACTTCGGCGGCCCCGCAGCAGCAGCTTCCCCAGCGGTCACGCCAGCTCGGCGTTCCTGGCTGCCGGGCTGCTCAGCCGTGGCGGCGGCCTGCCGGCGGGGTGGTGGTACGCCTTGGCCACCGTGGTCGCCTCCAGCCGGGTCCACGTGGGCATCCACCATGCGTCCGACGTCGTGGTCGGGGCACTGCTCGGCGCCGGCCTGGGCCGGGTGGCCCTGCGGGCGTGGCCGCTGCCGGCGAGGGGTTGAGATCGACGCCTGTCCGCCGGCCCCACCACAGGGGCGCCGGCAGCCAGGTGATCAGCTCGGCTGGTGCTCGGGTTCCTCGTCGGACGGAGTCAGCAGGGTGCGCACGTCGAGCAGCAGATCAGCGACCTCATTGGTCGAGACCAGCTCGCGGTGGAGCATCTCAGCCAGGCCCTTGTCGATGACGGCCAGGGCCTCGGTGATGATCTTCGGCTCTTTGGTCTCGGTCATCGTGGGTTCCATCGACGCCCTCGCCTTCTCCTCGTCGTCATCCTGGTCCTCGGCCGTGTTGACAGCCTATCGGCAGTCTGCATCGAGTGAAGGTCGCGAATGCGGGTTCCGTCTCCGATCCCGAGGCGTCGATCGTGCCGGTTCCCCGGCCCGGTCGTCATCCAAGCCGGCGGTCGGCACCGGAGACGGATCGCATTCCCGTTTGCCGGTGAGTCCCCGACAAGGAGCGTCCGCATGACCGAACAATTCGACCAGCAGATGGAGGAGAACGCCTCCCTCCTGCAGCGCCTGGCGCCCACACCGCTCACCCGCCGGCGAGCGCTCTTCGCCGGTGGCGCCGGCGCCCTCGGCCTGCTGGCCGCGGCCTGTGGCGGCGAGAACGACCCCTTCGTCGGCAGCAACCCCGACCCCGACCTGACCACCAGCACCACCACGGAAGGTGGCGGCGGCGGCGGGGGTGACCTCGAAGTGGCCAAGACCGCAGCATCGCTGGAGGTCCTCGCCGTCAACACCTACGGCGCCGCACTCGAGGCCCCCCTCGACTACC
>JAHWJR010000099.1 GCA_019348335.1 Actinomycetota bacterium | reverse complement strand
CGGGGCTTCTCGTTCTACGCCGCCCCCGAGGTCGAGTACTTCTACTTCGCCGACGCCGACCCGTCCCACCCGCCGGGCCTGCTCGACCGGGGCTCGTACTTCGAGCTGTCCGTGGCCGACCTGACCAGCGACCTGCGCAAGCAGACGGTGCTGACCCTCGAGGAGATGGGCGTGCCTGTCGAGTACTCCCAGCACGAGGACAGCCCCAGCCAGCACGAGATCGACCTGCGCCACACCGACGCCCTGACCATGGCCGACACCGTCATGACGCTGCGGCTCATGGTCAAGGAGATCGCCCAGGAGCGGGGCGTGTACGCCACGTTCATGCCCAAGCCCATCGCCGGGGTGCAGGGCTCGGGCATGCACACCCACTTCTCGCTGTTCGAAGGTGACGTCAACGCCTTCCACGACCCCGGTGACGAGCACGGCCTGTCGAAGATTGCCAAGGGGTTCATCGCCGGCCTGCTCCGCCACGCCCCGGAGATCACCGCGGTCACCAACCAGTGGGTGAACTCCTACAAGCGCCTGGTCGTGGGCTACGAGGCGCCGGTGTACGTGTCGTGGGCTCGCAACAACCGCTCGGTGGTGGTCAACGTCCCCCACTCGAAGCGCAACAAGGCCGACTCCACCCGCATCGAGTACCGGGCCCCGGACCCCGCGTGCAACCCCTACCTGGCGTTCGCCATGGTGCTGGCCGCCGGGCTCGAGGGGGTCGAGGAGGGCTACGAGCTGCCGCCGGAGACTCGGGCCAACCTCTACGAGCTCACCCCCCAGGAGCTGCTGGCCGAGGGCATCCGCCCCCTGCCCGGCAACCTCAACGAGGCGGTGAACGCCATGGAGCGTTCCGAGCTGGCGGCGGCGACCCTCGGCGAGCACGTCTTCGAGTGGTTCATCCGCAACAAGCGCGCGGAGTGGGCCGACTACAAGACCCAGGTCAGCCAGTTCGAGCTCGATCGCTACCTACCGAGGTTGTAGGTCCCTCCGGTGGAGCCACTGCTGGTCTTCCCCGACCCGCCCGCCGCCGAGCTGGCCCAGACGCTCGACCTCGGCGGCTACCCGTGGAAGGCGGCGACCAGTGCCGACGCCGCTGACCGCGTGGAACCCGAGGACGGCTGGGCCGGCGCCGTGGTCGCCGGCACCGAGGACCCCGACGGGGCCTTCGCCTTGTGCCGAGCGCTCCGCAAGCGGGACCTGCCGCTCGAGCCCGTGCTGCTCCTGCTGCACCCCGCTCAGCTCGCCCACCTCGACCTGCGCGACGACCTGTTCGACGACTTCTGCCTCGTTCCCGTCCGCCCCGGCGAGCTGGAGACCCGGCTCAAGCACCTGTTCTGGCGCACGGGCCAGGGAACCCGGCCGGAGCTGATCGAGTACGGCGACCTCATGCTCAACCTGGAGACCTACCAGGCCGCCATCGCCGGACGGCCTCTGGACCTCACCTACATGGAGTACGAGCTGTTGAAGTTCCTCTCCTCGCACCCCGGCAAGGTGTTCACGCGCGAGACCCTGCTCAGCCGGGTGTGGGGTTACGACTACTACGGCGGGGCCCGCACCGTCGACGTCCACGTACGGCGGCTCCGGGCCAAGTTGGGCGAGGAACGGGCCAGCCTCATCACGACCGTCCGCTCGGTCGGGTACCGCTTCGGCGAGAGCCGCTGGGGCGCCTGAGGAGCGCCGACCGGCGGTCGGCTAGGGCTAGGGCCGTCCCACGTAGGCCCACGCCTCGATCTCCACCAGGGCGTTGAGCGGCAGGTCGGCCACGCCCACGGCGGAGCGAGCGGGGCGGTGGTCCCCGAAGGCGGCGACGTAGGTGGCGTTGGCGGCCTGGTAGTCGCTGAGGTGGCGCAGGAACAGCGTCGTCTTGACCACGTCGGCCAGCGACGCACCCTCGGCCTCGAGCAGCCCCCGCAGGTTGTCGAGGGCCTGGCGGAGCTGGTCCTGGGTGCCGCCGTGCACCAGGGCACCGTCCCGGACCCCCACCTGGCCGGACGTCACCAGCCAGTCGCCGGCACGGACGACGGGGGTGTAGGGACCGATAGGGGTGCTCATGCGGGGCCTCCTCGGGCTCGGGACGTGGGCCAGTCCTGGGGGCAACCCTGGCGCAGCCACTCGGCGGCCGCCACCGCGGCGAACACGGCGTCGGACCCGTTCACCGGAGTGGCCTCGGAGGCGACGATCTCGATCTCCACGGGAGGCGTCTCGCCGGCCCGCAGGATGCCGAAGGAGCGGATGGTGAGGTCGTGGACCGTCCCCGCCTCGTCGACGGCGATGCCCTCGCGCCGCACCCATCCCAGGGCCATGTGGGCGGCGCCCGTGCAGTAGGAGCGCAGGACCACCTCGTCGAGCGGCTGCCCGCACTCGACGCGCACGTGCACGCCGTCGTCACCGACCTCGGCGACCGCGGTGGCGCCGGCCGAGGTGGTCACCGACACGGGGGTCTCGCCTCGCAGGGCGGCCAGCAGGACCAGGGCCTCGGCCTCGCCGGCGCTGCGCAGCGCCGCCGAGGTGGGCGGGCCGGGCACGTCGACCTCCTCCACCACGAGGCCAGGAGCGACGGCCGTCACGGCGGTGGCGATCCCCGGCGTGCGCACCACCCGCATCAGCCCCGTGCCGTCGGCCCGCACCCCGGCGGCGACAGGCGGGCGCTTGGCGCCGAGACGCACGGTGTCCTCCCGGGACAGCAGCACCCGCACCGGGCGCCCGTGCTCGTCGGCCAAGCGGCGGGCGGCGGCGGGCGCCGGGGAGTCGCGCTTGGCCCCGAAGGCGCCGCCGTTGGCGAGCGGAGTGGCCGGCTCGCCGCCCGGCTCACACCACGAGGCGTCGGTCTCCAGGTAGGCCGGCTCGACCCAGGTGGTCCGCAGCGTCAGCTCCCACTCGCCGGGCGGGACCTGGAGGGGATGGCGCAGGTCGATCGTGCTCCGCCGGCCCTGCACCTTGCCGGCGGCGGCCCGGGCCTCACGCAACGTCTCCCCCACAGCCCAGCCACCGGACCCGCCGGGCACGGCCACCAGGGCGCCCGCCGGCGCCGTGTCGTCGGCGAAGCCGCCGGCACCCACCGCCACGCCGGCGCCCACCGCCTGGGGCGCCCCGCCCTCGAGCGTGGCCCGAACGGCGGCGACGGCGAGGTCCCTCTCTCCTTCCGGCGGCGAGAGCGAGGTGACCTCCGCAGCGGTGTCCCCGCCGGAGCGGGCCAGGGCCCACGCCTCCAGGATGGTCCGCCAACCGGTGCAGCGGCACAGGTGGGCCCCCAGGGCCCGCTCCACCGCGGCCTCGTCCCCTGCCCGGTCGGGCCTGGCGGCCAGCGCCGACAGGCGCACCACGATGCCGGGGGTGCAGAACCCGCACTGGCTGGCCCCGGTGGCGAGGAAGGCGCCGGCCCACCGCTCCCGCTCCTCGGCGGGCAGGCCTGCCACCGTGGTCACCCGCCGCCCGGCCACGCGGCGGACCGGGGTCACGCACGCCACCCGGGCCGCCCCGTCGACCAGGACGGTGCAGCACCCGCACTGACCCTGGGGGCTGCAGCCGTCCTTGGGCGAGCGCACGCCCAGACGGTCGCGCAGCACCTCGAGCAGCGAGGCGCCGTCGTCCGGCACCTCGACGGCACAACCGTCCACCTCCAGGGTGATGCTGCCGGCCACGACGGCCCACCCTAGGGTGGAGGAGCGTGGACGACCGACTGCTGATCAGCCGTCGCCGCCTGCTGCTGGCCGGCGCCGGCAGCGTGGCCCTGGTTGCCTGCGGCGGCGGTCGGACGGCCCAGGAGAGCCCGGCGACGACGACCACCGGGGCGGCCGGGGGCCTGACCCTGGCCCGGGTGTTCTCCCCCGAGCAGCCCGCCGGTGTGGAGGTGCGGCTGCCCCTCGCCCTGGCCGACGTCTCGGGCGTGGTGATCGACGACGTCCCCACCCGGTTCTCCGTGCGGGTGGGCCCGGCCGACACCGGGGAGCTGGGCGAGCCGGTGACGGTCGAGCGCCACGGCGAGGGCGTGCCCCGGCCCTACTTCCCCCTCGTCACCCGCTTCGCCGAGCCCGGCAACTGGCGCATCGTCGCCGATGTCGACGGGGAATCGGCCGAGACCGTGGTGGCCGCTCGCCCACCGGGCGAGGTTCCCGCCGTCCCCGTGGTGGGTGACCCCATGGTCTCGCTGGCCAGCCCCACCGTCGACGACCCTCGCGGCGTCGATCCCATCTGCACCGCCGAGCCTCCCTGCCCGCTGCACGAGGTCAGCCTCGACCAGGCGCTCGCCGGCGACCGCGCCGTCGCGCTCCTGGTGGCCACCCCGGCCTACTGCCAGACGGCCATCTGCGGCCCGGTGCTCGACCTGCTGGTGGCCCGCCAGCCCGACTACGCCGACCGGGTGACCATGATCCACGCCGAGGTCTACACCGACGACTCTGCCCGTGAGGTCACCGATGTGGTGCGGGCCTACGGTCTGGCCTGGGAGCCCTCGCTGTTCCTGGCGACTCCTGACGGCACCATCACATCCCGGCTCGACTACACCTACGACGCCACCGAGCTCGACCAGGCCCTCGCCTCGCTCACCGGCTGAGGTTGGCGCCGGCGGTCGCTCGGCGGGCCCTGCACCCACGCGAAACGGCCGGCCCGAGAAAGGCCGGCCGGTACACGTGTGCTCCGGGCGCCCGGAGGCGCCGGCGCCTGATCGCTACGAGAAGGACTGCCCGCAGCCGCAGGTGCGCTGGGCGTTGGGGTTGTTGATGGCGAAGCCGGCGCCCTGGAGACCGTCCTTGTAGTCGAGGACGGCGCCGTTGAGCAGCTTGGCGCTGCCGGGGTCGGTGACCACCCGGACGCCGTCGACATCGTGCTTGATGTCGTCGCCGTTGATGTCGCCGTCGAAGTACATCTCGTAGCTGAAGCCGGAGCAGCCGCCGGGACGCACCGCGACCCGCAGGGCCATCTCGGTGTCGCCCTCCGCCTCCAAGAGCTGCTTGACCTTGTTCGCTGCGCTGTCGGTGACGCTGATCATCGCTTGCTCCTCCGTCCTGCTGACACCACGACCTCGACCAAGTGTACCGGCGGCCCTCAGGACCGGGACAGCTCCACCTGGCACGGCTGACGATCGAGCAGGGTCTGGAACCGCTCGACCGATGCTCCTCCCACCGCCTCGACGAAGCCCTCGACCATCCCCCGATGGAGGTGGCACACCAGCTCGGGGTGGGCCTGGGCCAGCTCGGCGAAGGGGCAGTGGGTGAAGGCCACGCTCACCGCCTGGCCCTCGTCGGCCACGGCGGGGTCGAAGCCCAGGCGGCCCAGCTCGGCAGCCAGGGCAGCCACGCAGTCGTCATCGCCAACGCCGTCGCCGCCGAGCGCCGCCGCCGCCGACCGGCCCTGCTCACGTCCGATCTCGGCCGCCTCGTGGGGCGCGGCGCCGGCGGCGGCCGCCACCCCGGCCAGCATCCGGGCCAGAAGGGGCATGGGGGGTGGCTCCAGGCCCAGCGAGGGCGCCTCGCTGGCGAGCGAGTACAGGTGCTGGGGGCGGCCCACGCCACCCCGGCTCTCGGTCTCGACCGAGAGCAGGCCGACGTCGCGCATCCGCTCCAGGTGAGGCCGCACGGTGTTGGCGTGCAGGTCGAGTGAGCCGGCCACGTCCGCCGTCGACAGCGGGACCGGTGACCGGGCCAGCTCGAGGTAGATGGCGTAGCGCGTGTTGTCGCCGAGCGCCTTCAACAGTGCCAGTCGGTGTGCGCCGCCCTGCTCCACGAAATCGAGTTTACACGGCATCTCCCGTTAGAATGCAGGGTGATGCCGGCCCCGCCCACGACTCCCCTGCCCACGCCCGACCAGGTGATGGAGTTGCTGCGCGGGGTCGTCGATCCCGAGCTGGGCAGCAACATCGTCGAGCTGGGCATGGCCAAGGGCGCCGAGGTCGCCGACGACGGCGTGGTGACGGTGACCGTGGCCCTGACCACGGCCGGCTGCCCGCTGCGGGCCCAGATCCAAAAAGACGTGCGCTCGCGGGTCGAGTCCGACCCGGCGGTCACCAAGGTTCGCATCAACTGGACCGAGATGACCCAGGAGGAGAAGTCGGCGGCCATGGCCACCGCCCGCTGGAACGCCCGCGAGCAGGCGCCCGACAGCGAGATCCCTCCCACCACCCGGGTCGTCACCATCGCCTCCGGCAAGGGCGGCGTGGGCAAGTCCTCGGTCACGGTCAACCTGGCGATCGCCCTGGCCGCCCGGGGATACACCGTGGGCGTCATGGACGCCGACATCGGCGGCTTCTCGGTCCCCCGGATGCTCGGCATCGACGGCCGCCTGGCCGGCGCCGAGGACGAGAAGAAGATGGTCCCGCACGAGAAGCGGGTGGGCGACGGCCTGCTGAAGGTCGTGTCGATGCGGTTCCTCGTCGACCAGGAGGACTCCGCCCTCATGTGGCGGGGGTTCATGCTCAACCGGGCCGTCCAGCACTTCGTCGAGGACGTGCGCTGGGGTGACATGGACTACCTGCTCATCGACATGCCCCCGGGCACGGGTGACGTGCAGATGGGACTGGCCCGGATGCTGCCGCGGGCCGAGGCCATCATCGTCACCACGCCGGCGGTCGGCGCCCAGAAGGTGGCCGCCCGGGCCGCCGACATGGCCCGCAAGAGCTACCTGCGCGTCGCCGGGGTGATCGAGAACATGTCGGCGTTCACCTGCGACCACGGGCAGTCCTACGCCTTGTTCGGCACCGGCGGCGGCGAGGCGCTGGCGTCCGACATCGGCGTGCCCCTGCTCGGGCAGGTCCCGCTCGAGCCGGCGGTCTCGACCGGCGGCGACACCGGGGCCCCGGTGGCCCTGGGCGAGGGCCCGGCGGCCGAGGCCTTCCACGCCATCGCCGGCCGCATCGTCGACGAGGCCATCCCCCCGGTCGACATGGC
>JAHWJR010000098.1 GCA_019348335.1 Actinomycetota bacterium | reverse complement strand
ACGGGCGGCCATCCCGTACGCTTCGGGCCATGGGGCAGGACATGAAGCCGCGCAGCCACGAGGTCACCGACGGTCCCCAGCGGGCGCCGGCGCGGGCCATGCTCCGGGCGGTCGGCATGACCGACGACGATTGGGGCAAACCGCAGGTGGGGGTGTGCTCGTCGTGGAACGAGCTCACGCCGTGCAACCTCCCCCTCGACCGTCTGGCCAAGCGGGCCAAGCTGGGTGTGCGGGCCGCCGGCGGGTTCCCGCTGGAGTTCACGACCATCGCCATCTCCGACGGCATCTCCATGGGCCACGAGGGCATGCGAGCCTCGCTGGTCAGCCGGGAGGTGATCGCCGACTCGGTGGAGACGGTGATGCACGCCGAGCGCCTCGACGCCATGGTCACCTTCGCCGGCTGTGACAAGAGCCTCCCCGGCATGCTCATGGCCGCCGCCCGGCTCAACCTGCCCTCGGTCTTCGTCTACGGCGGGTCGATCCTGCCCGGGCGGCGCAACGGCGAGGCGCTCGACATCGTCAGCGTGTTCGAGGCCGTGGGGGCCTGCGCCGCCGGCGCCATCACCGAGGACGAGCTCGGCGACATCGAGCGGCGAGCCTGTCCCAGTGAGGGCAGCTGCGCCGGCATGTTCACCGCCAACACCATGGCCGCCGTCGCCGAGGCGCTGGGCATGTCGCTGCCCGGCAGCGCCACGCCGCCGGCCCCCGACGCCCGCCGCGACGAGGTGGCCGAGGCCAGCGGGCACGCGGTGGTGAGCCTGATCGAAGCCGGCATCCGGCCCCGGCAGATCATGACCAAGGAGGCGTTCGAGAACGCCATCGCCGTGGTCATGGCCCTCGGCGGCTCCACCAACGCGGTGCTCCACCTCCTGGCCATCGCCAACGAGGCGCAGGTCGAGCTCGAGCTCGACGACTTCAACCGGGTGGCCCGGCGCGTGCCCCACATCGCCGACACCAAGCCCCACGGGCGCTACCACATGGTCGACCTCGACCGTGTGGGCGGGGTGCCCGTCGTGCTCGCCGAGCTGCTCGACGCCGGCCTGATCCACGGTGACTGCCTCACCGTCACCGGGCGCACCCTGGCCGAGAACCTGGCCCACCTCGACGTTCCCCCGCCCGACGGCAGCGTGGTGCACCCCCTGTCCGATCCCGTCCATCCCATGGGTGGCATCGCCGTGCTCACCGGGTCGCTGGCGCCGAAGGGCGCGGTGGTGAAGGTGGCCGGCATCGACTTCACCCGTTTCGAGGGCCCGGCCCGGGTCTTCGACGGCGAGGACGGGGCCATGGAGGCCATCCTCGGCGGGCGCATCCGCTCCGGCGACGTGGTGGTGATCCGCTACGAGGGCCCCAAGGGCGGCCCCGGCATGCGGGAGATGCTGGCCGTCACCGGGGCCATGAAGGGTGCTGGCCGCGGTGCCGACACCGCCCTCATCACCGACGGCCGCTTCTCCGGCGGCACCCACGGGTTCTGCATCGGCCACGTCGCGCCGGAGGCGGTCGACGGCGGCCCCATCGCCCTCCTGCGTGACGGCGACCGCATCGCCATCGACGTCGAGGCCCACACCATCGAACTGGCCGTCGACCACGCCGAGCTCGAGCGCCGCCGGGCCGACTGGAAGCTGCCTCCGCCCCGGTACACCACGGGAGTCCTGGCCAAGTACGCCCGCCTGGCGTCCGGCGCCGAGCGCGGCGCCATCACCACCGCCTAGCGGGCGGTCGCGGTGCCCTCCCGGCGGCGAACGGTCGCCGCCGTCGTCGCCGTGCCCGTCGTGGTCCTGGTCGTGCTCGTGGTCGAGATCCAGTTGGCCCAGCGGGCGCCCACCCTCGACGACCGGCCGCTCGAGCTCGGTGGCCGGGTCGGCCCGGCCGGCCCCGGACCGGCCCTGCGGGTGGCGTGGTTGGGCGACTCCACCGCCGCCGGCGTCGGCGCCTCGGGTCCTTCCGGCGCGCTGCCGGTGCAGGTGGCCGAGGGATTGGGGCGCCCGGTGGAGCTGGTGGTGCTGGCGGTCAGCGGGGCCCGGGTGGCCGACGTGGTCGACGACCAGCTCCCTGCGCTCGCCGCAGTCGAGCCCGAGGCGGTGTTCGTCTCCGTCGGGGCCAACGACACGGTGCACTTCACCAGCCTGCGGAGCTTCGAGCGGAGTTACCGCGCCTTGGTCGAGGGCCTGCCCGAGGGCGCCCGGGTGGTGCTGCTCGGCGTGCCCGACATGGGTTCGATCCCCCGCCTGGCCCAGCCGCTGCGGGCGGTGGCGGGATGGCGGGGACGCCAGCTCGACGAGGTGGTCCGAGAGGTGGCGGCGGCGACGGGGGCGGCCTACGTCGACATCGCCGGGGCGACGGGACCTGCGTTCCGTGCCGAACCGGACCGCTTCTACGCCGGCGACGAATACCATCCCTCCGACGAGGGCTACCGGCGCTGGGCCGAGGCGGTCCTCGACACCGTCGATTCGGCCATGCTGGTCGGGTGAGCGTCCACGACGTCGCCGCCCGGACCTACGGGACCTCGAGCGACGCCTACGAGCGGGGCCGCCCCTCCTACCCGCCCGACGCGGTGACGTGCGTGGTCGACGCGCTGTCGATCGGAGCCTCGTCCGTCGTGGTCGACCTGGCGGCGGGGACGGGGAAGCTCACCCGGCTCCTCGTGCCCACCGGGGCCCGGGTGGTGGCGGTCGAGCCCGTGGAGGCCATGCGCACCACGCTGCTGGCGACCGTGCCCGGCATCGACGTGGTGGCAGGGGCGGCGGAGGCGCTGCCCTTCGCCACCGGCTCGCTCGACGCCCTGGTCGTGGCCCAGGCGTTCCACTGGTTCTCGGTGCGCCCCGCCCTGGCCGAGGCCGCCCGGGTGGTTCGCCCCGGGGGAGGGCTGGCGCTGCTGTGGAACCAGCGGGACGAGTCGGTTCCATGGGTGGCGGAGCTGTACCGCCTGATGCGCTGGCGCGACCGGCCGGTGCCGTCGTACGAGGACGTCGACTGGCCCGTGGTGGTGGGGGAGGTGGAGGCCTTCTCGCCACTGGAGCAGCGAGCATTTGCCAACGACCACGAGGTCGACGCCGATGCTCTGGTCGACCGGGTGCTGTCCACCAGCCACATCGGCGTCCTCCCGTCCGAGGACCAGGCAGCCCTGGCCGAGCGGGTCCGCCAGCTGGTGGCGGGCTTCCCCCAGCGCTTTCCTTTCCCCCATCGCACCGAGGTGTTCTGGTGCCACCGCCGTTGAGGGCCCCGAGCTTCCAGTCGGCTCTGCTGGAGTGGAGCGCCGGGGCACGTCGCCAGCTGCCGTGGCGGCGCACCCGCGACCCGTGGGCGGTGCTGGTCAGCGAGGTCATGCTCCAGCAGACCCAGGTGGCCCGGGTGGCGCCGGCCTACGCCGCCTTCCTGTCCCGCTTCCCGACGCCGGCGGCCTGTGCCGCAGCGCCTGCCGGTGACGTGGTCCGGGCCTGGGCCGGCCTGGGCTACAACCGCCGGGCCCTGTCCCTGCACCGGGCGGCGGAGGCGATCGTCGACCGCTTCGGCGGCTCCCTGCCGGCTGGCCTGGACGAGCTGGTCAGCCTGCCCGGCGTGGGGCCCTACACCGCCCGGGCCGTCCAGGCCTTCGCCTGGGAGGCCGACGTCGGCGTGGTCGACACCAACGCCGCCCGGGTCCTCGCCCGGGCGGTGGCCGGCCGGCGGCTGGCGCCGGCGGAGGCCCAGTCGCTCGCCGATTCCCTGGTGCCCCAGGGTCGGGGATGGGACTGGAACCAGGCCGTGCTCGACCTCGGCGCCACCGTGTGCCGGCGCCACTCGCCGCGCTGCGACTGTTGCCCCCTGGCCGCGGCCCAGAAATGCACGTGGGCGACTGGTGGCCATGCCGACCCTGACCCGGCCGACGGCTCCGCCGGCGTGGGACGGGGCCAGGCCGCCTTCGCCGGGTCCGACCGCCAGGGCCGGGGACGGTTGGTCGACGCCCTGCGCGTCGGCCCTGTGGCGATGCGAGCGCTGGCTCCTGCCTGCGGCTGGCCCGACGACCCGGCCCGGGCCGCCCGGGTGGCCGACGGCCTGGTGCGCGACGGCCTGGCCGTGATCGAGGGCGACGGGCTCCGCCTGCCGTGAGCTCGCCCGGTATCGGCGAGGCGCTCCTGCGCCAGGTGCTCGGGCGGTTCCCCACCGGCGTCGTGGTGGTCACCGCGTCCGACGGCGCCGTGCCCTTCGGACTGTCGGTGAACTCCTTCACCTCGGTGTCCCTCGACCCACCCCTCATCGCCTTCTGTGCCGACCGGCGGTCGGGGAGCTGGATGGTCATCCGCCGTTCCGGCGCCTTCTGCGTGAACGTCCTTGCCGAGGACCAAGAGGCGGTGTCACGGGTGTTCGCCACCAGGGGGGCGGAGAAGTTCGGCGGCGTGGGCTGGTCGCCGGCGCCTTCGGGCTCCCCCCTCCTCGACGGCGTGCTGGCGTGGATCGACTGCCGGATCGAGGCGGTCCACGACGGCGGCGACCACGAGATCTGCGTGGGCAGGGTGGACCAGCTCGGGGTCGAGCGTGACGAGGGTCCGCTGGTGTTCTACCGGGGCGGCTACGGGCGCTTCGAGCCCTGAGCGGCGGTTCGCCGCTTGGCTCGCCACGACCGGTACAGGCGGCGGAGGAGGCCGAAGAGGAACAGCAGGCCGAGGACGACCCAGATCCGCCAGTTGACCGCCAGGAACACCATGGGTGGCCGGAGCCTACGGTGACGGGGCGGGTTCTCCTCCGGCGGCTGCCGGCTCGTCCACGCCCATGGTGTGGAGGAGGAGGAAGGCGTAGACGAACGCCTCGTCCCTCCAGGCGTCGTACCGCCCGGACGGGCCCATGTGGCCGGCGCCCATCTCGGTCTTCAGCAGCAGGGTATTGGCGTCGGTCTTGGTGGTGCGCAGTCTGGCCACCCACTTGGCCGGCTCCCAGTACGACACCCGGGGGTCGTTGAGCCCGGCGGTGACCAGCATCGGCGGGTAGTCCTTGGCCTCCACGTTCTCGTAGGGGGAGTACGACCGCATGTAGCGGTACACCTCGGGCGCCTCCACCGGGTTGCCCCACTCCTCCCACTCGAGCACGGTGAGGGGCAGGCTGGGGTCGAGGATGGTGTTGAGGGCGTCGACGAAGGGCACCTCGGCCACCACGGCGCCGAACAGCTCGGGCGCCATGTTCACCACCGCCCCCATCAGCAGGCCGCCGGCGCTGCCCCCCCGGATGGCCAGCCGGCTCGGGGAGGTCCACCCCTCGTCGACGAGGTGACGGCCGCAGGCGATGAAGTCGGTGAAGGTGGTGCGCTTGTGCAGCAGCTTTCCCTGCAGGTACCACCGCCGGCCCATCTCGCCGCCGCCCCGGATGTGGGCGATGGCGAACACGAACCCACGGTCGAGGAGGCTGAGGCGGGCCGAGGAGAAGCCGGGGTCCATGCTCGCCTCGTAGGACCCGTAGCCGTACAGCAGCGCCGGCGCCGTCCCGTCCCGGCGGAACCCGCGCTTGTACACCAGGGAGATGGGGATCTGGGCGCCGTCGTCGGCGGTGGCCCACACCCGCTCGGTGTCGTAGTCGGCCGGGTCGTAGCCGCCCAGCACCGGCTGGCGCTTGCGAAGCCGGCGCTGGCGCGTGTTCATGTCGTAGTCGAACACCGACGACGGGGTGACCATCGAGGTGTAGCCATAGCGCAGCACGCTGGTGTCGAACTCCGGGTTGGCGCCCCCGGCGGCGGTGGAGACCGCCTCGGGCTGCTCGATGACGTGCTCCTCGCCGGCGCCGCCCATGGGCCGGACCCTGATCCGGCGCAGGCCCTGCACCCGCTCGAAGAGCACCAGGTGTTGGTCGAAGACGTCGATGCCGCTCAGCTTGACGTCGGGCCGGTGGCCTACCACGTCGACCCAGTGGTCCCGGCCGGGCCGATCGTCCGGCGCCTCCACCAGCTTGAAGTTCTCGGCTCCGTCGGCGTTGGTCACGAGGAAGAAGCGGTCCCGCCAGTGCTCGAGGTTGTACTCGACGTCCTGGCAGCGGGGTTCGACCACCCTGAACTCCCCCGTGGGGTCGTCGGCGTCGAGGATCCACGCCTCGCTGGTGACCTTGCTCGCCAGCCCGAGGACCAGGAAGCGCTCGTCCTTGGTCGTGCCCACCCCCAGGTAGAAGCGCTCGTCGTGCTCCGTGTAGACGAGCACGTCGTCGCCGGCGGGCGTGCCCAACCGGTGCCGCCACAGCTGGTAGGGGCGCATGGCGGCGTCGGGCCGGACGTAGAAGAACGTGGCGTTGTCGGCTCCCCACGCCGTGCCGTAGTAGGTGCCGGGGATCTCGTCGGCCAGGGCGTCGCCGGTCACCAGGTCGCGGAAGCGCATGGTGTACACCTCGTCGCCACTGGTGTCGCTCGACCAGGCCAGCAGGCGAGCATCGGGCGTGGTGTCGAAGGCTCCCACCGCGAAGTACTCGGCATCACCCGCTTCGGCGTTCTGGTCGAGCATGACCTGCTCGACGGCGTCGGGGGAGGGCTCCTCCTCACCCGGGTGCGCCGGCTTGCGGCAGTGGATGGCGTACTGCTTGCCCTCCTCGGTGCGGGAGTAGTACCACCAGGCTCCCTTGCGTACCGGCACCGAGAGGTCGGTCTCCTGGATCCGCCCCTTGATCTCCTCGAACAGGCGTTCCTGGAGCCCCTTGGTGGGGGCCATGACCGCCTCGGTCCAGGCGTTCTCCGCCTCCAGGTAGGCGATGGTGTCCGGATCGTCCCGGTTTCGGAGCCAGGCGTACTCGTCGACGACGATCTCGCCGTGGCGCTCCCGCGAAATCGGGACTCGCTTGGCCACCGGGGGATGATCCTGGGCAGGTGAATTGTTACTATGCACGTAGGGGAAACTCCAAGGGACCCACCACTCTCGAGGCGAAGGACAAGCGATGGCAGTCACCGATCTCGATCTCGGACGCTACAAGCTCGGCTGGAGCGACGCCGAGGAGTACGT
>JAHWJR010000308.1 GCA_019348335.1 Actinomycetota bacterium | reverse complement strand
CCGTAGCGGCTGACCATGCCGTAGGTGGGCTTCACCCCCACCACGCCACAGAGACCGGCCGGCTGGCGGATGGAGCCGCCGGTGTCGGAGCCCAGGGCCAGCGGGGCGAAGCCGGCGGCGACGGCGGCGGCGCTGCCCCCGCTCGAACCGCCCGGAACTCGGCTGGTGTCGTGGGGGTTGCGGGTGGGGCCGAACGCCGAGTTCTCGGTGGAGCTGCCCATGGCGAACTCGTCGAGGTTGGTCTTGCCGATGGGCACGGCGCCGGCGGCGACCAGCCGGCCCACCACGGTGGCGTCGTAGGGCGGGCGCCAGTGCTCGAGGATCCGCGACGAGCAGGTGGTGGGCACGCCCCTCGTGCACAGGTTGTCCTTCAGGGCCACCGGCACGCCGGCCAGCAGGCCGGGGTCCTCGCCGGCAGCCACCCGCCGGTCGATGCCCTCGGCGGCGGTGCGGGCGTGGGCGTCCATCAGCGTGTGGAAGGCGTGGATCTCGCCATCCCGCTCCCGGATGACGGCCAGGTGCTCGTCGACCACGTCGGCCGCCCGGCGCTCGCCGGCGCGCACGGCAGCGGCGATCTCCGTCGCCGACGGGTTGGGCCTGTCCCCCATCTACGGGAGCTCGCCGAGGACGGGAGGCACCCGGAAGCGCTGCTCCTCCACCGCTGGCGCCGCCTTCAACACCTCGTCGCGGTCGAGGCCGGGGCGCACGACGTCGTCGCGCAGCACGTTGGCGAGCGGCAACGGGTGGGCCGTGGGCACGACCCCCTCGGTGTCGAGGGCCTCGACGTCGGCGGCGTGGTCGAGCACCGCCGCCAGCTGGCCGGTGAACAGCTCGAGCTCGTCGTCGGTCAGCTCGAGCCGGGCCAGCCCGGCCACGTAGGCGACGTCGTCACGAGAGATGCGCCCGCCCATGGCGCCCATGGTAGGGCTCCGCCCCGCCGCCGGCCTCACCCCTCCCCGGTGGCGGGCGGCGCCGACATCGCCACCCGGCGCACGAACTCGACGCTGCGCCGGGCGACCTCGTCACGGTCGTGGTCGAGCGTGGCCACGTGGTAGCTGCGGTGCAGGGTCACCCGCTCGACCGGGCCGGCGACCTGGGCGGCCAGGTGGTCACTGTCGGCGGGGTCGACCACGTGGTCCTGGGCGCTGGTCATCACCAGCACCGGGCAGGCGACGCGGCCCAGGTCGGGCTGCAGCTCGTCCAGCGCCCGGTGGAGCGACACCAGGGCGGCGAGGGGAACGGCGTCGTAGGCCGGCTCGTGGGCGTCGGGGTCGGCGAGGTCGGGCGACCCCGCCGGCGTGACCACCTCGCCGGCGTCCACCATGAGCCCGACCATCTCGGTCAGCGCCGGGTCGACCGGCCGGGCCATGGGGTTGACGCACACCAGGGCCGCCACCTCGGGGTGGCGGGCGGCCAGCCGGACGGCGAGGGCACCTCCCATCGAGCAGCCGGCGACGACCACGTCCTGGCAGCGGGCGGCCAGCCGGAAGTAGGCCTGCTCGGCCGCTGCCCACCAGTCGGCGAAGCGGGTGGGCACCATGTCGTCGACGCTCGTCCCGTGGCCGGGCAGCCGCGGGACCTCCACGCTGTAGCCGGCGCCGACCAGCGCCTCGGCCAGGGGTCGCACCGTCGCCGGGCTGCCGCCGAACCCGTGGAGCACCACGACGCCCACCGGTCCGCCTTCGGCGGACCATCCCTCGGCCCCCGGCCATGGGGCCGAAGGGGACGGCGACGCACCGGTGGCCATGGGGGCCGGAGGGTAGCGAGGGTGGTCGCGCCCGCGCCCGGTAGGTTGCGGGGATGCCGACCTACCCCTTCCTGAGCGACGAGTGGATCGAAGCGGCCCGCGAGATCCGTGAACAGCACCGCGACGCGCCGCAGCCGCCGGTGGAGCCCATCCGGATGAACCAGGTCGTCACCGACGTGCCCTTCGGCGGTGGGGTGGTCAAGTCCCACATCGACACCACGTCGGGGACCATGGACATGGAGCTCGGCCACCTCGACGAGCCCGAGGTCACGCTCACCCTCGACTACGCCACCGCCCGGGACATCTTCGTGAACCAGGATCGGGACGCCGCCATGCAGGCGTTCATGGCCGGCAAGATCAAGGTCCAGGGCGACATGGCCAAGCTCCTGACCATGCT
>JAHWJR010000307.1 GCA_019348335.1 Actinomycetota bacterium | reverse complement strand
CGAGGCCCTGGACGCCCTGGAGGCGGCGCTGGCCGAGCCCGACGAGCGCCGGCGTGCCGCCGTGTCCTCGGTGGTGGCCCGATTCCCTCGCTTCCTCGACGGCTGGGCCCGCCTGGGCGAGCTGGCTCGCGACGACGTGGAGGCCTACGCCTGCTTCCGGGTGGCCTATCACCGGGGCCTCGACCGGCTGCGGCAGTCGGGGTGGCGGGGATCGGGCTACGTGCGCTGGCGGCACGAGACGAACCGGGGCTTCCTGCGGGCCCTCCAGGGCCTCGGCCGTCGGGCCGCCGCCATCGGCGAGCACGACGAGGCCGAGCGCTGCGCCCAGTTCCTCGACCAGCTCGACCCCGAGCTCGTCAGAGGCGAGGGCTAGGCCCCCACCCCGAGGACGCGGTCGAGGAAGTCGACGGCGCGGGGGTAGGCGTCGAGGCGGTTGGCCAGCTTGCCCAAGCCGTGCCCCTCGTCGGGGTAGACCGCCAGCTCGCACGGCACCCCCTTGGCTTGAAGAACCCGGTGGATCTGCTCGGCCTCGCCCAGCGGGACCCGCGGGTCGTTGGCGCCGTGGATGAGGAACAGCGGCGCTCGCACCGCCTCCACCGAGGTGAGCGGCGACGCCCGGAGGAGGAAGTCGCGGTCGGCCGCCAACGAGCCGTACTCCCGCTCCCGGAAGCGGCGGCGCCACTCGGCGGTGCCCTCCAGGAACGTCACCAGGCTGGAGATGCCCACGATGGAGACGCCGGCGGCCCACCGGTCGGGTTGGAAGGCGAGGCCGGCCAGCACCAGGTAGCCGCCGTAGGAGCCGCCGTAGAGCACGGCCCGGTCGGCGTCGAAGCGCCCGGTGGAGCGGAGCCAGTCGGACAAGCCCTCGAGGTCGCGCACGGCGTCGAGCCGGCGCCGGCCGTCGTCGAGGTGCTCCCAGCGCCTCCCGTAGCCGGTGGAGCCCCGCACGTTGGGCGCGACCACGGCGTAGCCGCGGGCGGCCAGGTACTGGACCACCGGGTTGAACCCGGGCACGAACTGGCTCTCGGGCCCACCGTGGAGCACGGCCACGACCGGCGGGGGAGTGGTCGCCGGGGCCGGTGGCAGGTAGGCGAAGACCGGCACCTCCTCGCCGTCGAACGACCGGTAGCGGTGGAGCTCGGGCTCCACCATCGAAGCCGGGGGCACCGGCTTGGGGCAGTCGGTGAGGCGAGTGGTGCCACCGGTCTCGACGTCGTGGCACCAGGCGTCACCGGGCTGGCGGGCGGAGGTGAAGGCGTAGGCCAGGAACCGCCCGTCGGCGGAGAACGACCAGGCGCCGGCCACGCCCCGGCCGGGCAGCGGCACCTCGGTGCGCACCTCGAGGGTGGACGGGTCGAGCAGCTCGGCCCGGGTGGCGCCGTCCTCGTTGGCCACCACCAGCAGGGAGCGGCCGGCCCAGTCGACGGCGCAGCCCAGGTCCCAGTCCCGGTCGACCACGTACGACCACGACCCGGCGCCCACGTCGTAGCGGGCCACCGCGGTGTGCTCCCGTCCCTGGTTGGTGGTGAAGAAGAACGCTCGGCCGTCGGGGAGCCACGAGGCGCCGCTGAAGTGGGCCTCGTCGTCGTGGGGCGAGACGTGCACCACCTCGCCGGTCTCCACCGCCACCAGGTAGGCGTCGTTGTCGCCGGGGCGCTCGCTCAGCCGGGTCACCGAGAGCTGACGGCCGTCGGGTGAGAAGGATCCGGCCGAGCACCACCCGCCGGGGGAGAAGACCATGTGCTCCCGACCGGTCCGCAGATCGCGGACCCACACGTCGAAGTCGGCGCCGGTGCGGCGGTTGGACGCGTAGGCCAGGAGGCGGCCGTCACGGCTGACGCCGCCGGCCCGGGCGATGTGCCCGGGGTCGGCCACGACCGGGGAGAGCTCGCCGCTGCCGGCGGCGAGCCGGTGAATCTGGAGGCGCTCGTCACCGCCCCGGTCGTACGCCACCAGCACGTCGTCGCAGTCGGGCAGGTAGCGGCCGCCGACCGGCTCGCCCAGGTCGGTCAACCGGCGCAACTCGCCGCCGGCGCGGGGCACGTCGTAGAGCTGCACGGTCCCGCTCAGGTCGGCGCCCACGAGCACCCGATCGCCGGTCGGGGAGAAGCCCGAGGGCCGGGCGGTGCGGATCTCCAGGTAGTCGCGGATCGAGGGGGCCACG
>JAHWJR010000306.1 GCA_019348335.1 Actinomycetota bacterium | reverse complement strand
GGCTGTGACACGGGAGCGCCGACGCCGCCCGGGGGTCAGGTCACCTCGCGCAGCTTGCCGGTCTCGACCTCGTAGACGAAGCCCCTCACGTTCTTGTGGGGGATGGAGGGGCTGGCGTGGATGCGGGCCATCGACTGGCGCACGTCGGCGTGGAGGTCGGAGAACGCCTCGAAGGCGAACGGCGGACGGATGCCGGTGTCGGCTTGGGCCTTGTCCTTGAGGTCGTCGTCCTTGAGGTCGTCGTACTTGAAGGTCAGCATCCCGCAGTCGCTGTGGTGGACCAGGACGACTTCGGTGATGCCGAGGGCCAACTGGGAGATGGCCAGCGGCCGGACGGCGTCGTCGGTCACGGCCCCGCCGGCGTTGCGGATGACGGGGGCTCACCGAGCTCGATGCCGAGCAGCCGGTACACGTCGAGCCGGGCGTCCATGCACGCCACCACGGCGACGTGCCGGCCGGGAGGCATGGGAAGTCGGCTTTGTCGAAGCCGGGGCGTAGCGCTCGTTGGCCTGGAGGAGCTCGTCGGTCCGCTCATGGGGGCTCCTCGCTTCTCCCGTCGTCCCCCGAATATGACCTACCAGGTCGGGAACCGTGAGTGCGAAGCCCTGGGACGGGCGCCGGCGCCCCGGCTCAGGCCGCCTGAGCCGGGTCGGACTGGCCCCGGCGCCCCGCCAGCTGGAGTGCCCTTCGGGCCTCGGCCACACCCTTGCGGCCGAGCTCCCGGGTCTGGTGGTCGAGCCGCCATCCCTCGGGCGTCTCCAGCAGCTCGAGCTGGTTGCTGTTGCTGGTCTCCTGCGTGTTCATGCCGCTTCCGTTCCTACCCACGCCAGGGGCTGCTCGTCACCGGTGCAGCCGCACCGCGGCTCGAGCTCGACGCACGGCACCCACCACTCGTGCAGGCCGGGGTCGGCCCCGCAAGCTCCTGATTCGTCGCACTCGACGCCCCCGTCGGCGTGCACGACGAGCGTGGCGTGGCAGTGGTCGAGCGCTGAGGCGCAGGCGCCGCAGCGGGATGTGGCGACCTCGTGGATCGTCTGCATGTCGTCTCCTCCTCCTCGTCTCCGCCAGCGCATGAGCCCAGTATGAGAAGGGGGTGTGACAACTACTTTTCGCCGGCCCGCCCGGCCGCCGGCGCAGCCGGCTTGGCCGGGCGGAACGGGGGTGCGCGCCGCCGGAGGCGGCACCGTGTCGGCGGCGAGCGAAGCGAGCCTGTGTGGACTCCGCAGCGTCGCCCACCGGGGCGGCTCAGCCGTCGCCGGCGGGCTCGGCCAGGGCCAGCACCGTCCGCAGGTGGGCGGTGAGCTCGTCGAGCCGGGAGGAGGCGTTGCGTCCGCTGGTGCTCGGCATGAGATAGACCGGGCGACCGCCCAGCGTGCCGGGTTGGGGGCCGGCGCCGGCCGTCCGGTCCACCACCGCCCGCCAGCCGGCGAGGCCGACGAAGCAGACGATGGCGGGGCCGAGCTCGGCGCACAGGCGCTCGACCCGCGCCACGCCCCGGCGGTACTCGTCGGAGGTGAGCTCGCCGGCGGCCACGGTCGCCCGCTTCACCAGGTCGGTCATGCCCACCCGGTGGCGGCGCAGGGCATGCCACGGGTCGCGGTCCACGCTGACCAGCCCCGCGGCCAGCGCTGCCGGCCAGAAGCGGTTGCCCGGACGGGCGAACGCCGTGCCGGCGTCGGCGGCGTAGAGGCTCGGGTTCAGCCCGCAGACCAGGACCCGCATGCCCGGGCCCACCGTGTCGGGCAGGGTCCGGGCCCGCCGGCACACGATGGGCGCCGCCTGCGGCAGGGCTCGAACCGCGGGCGCCTCGAAGCCTGCACCGGTGAGCACCGCGTCGAGTCGTTCGTGCAGCGGCGGGGGGATGTCCTCGCCCGCCCTCCCGGCGGGGAGCACCACGTCGAGCCGGCCACCGACCGCCAGGCAGCGGTGGAGGTCGGCCAGGACGAGCGGCAGCCGTCCAGCCGCCACCATCTCGGTTTCGGTCTCCAGCTCGACCTCGGCCCGGCGCAGGGCGCCACGCCGGAAGGGCAGGGCGCCGGCCTCCGCCCGCAGCCGCAGCGCCGGCCGGCGACGCCCCGGCGACTGGCCCGTGGCGGTCGCCAAGCCGGCGGCTGGCCTCAGCCGGTGAAGGCCATGTCCGTGGTGGCGAAGGCCTTCGGCACGGGGTACTCG
>JAHWJR010000097.1 GCA_019348335.1 Actinomycetota bacterium | reverse complement strand
CCGCCATCCCTGCCCCCTACCACCACGCGCGGCGAGCTTCGCGCTCTTCGTCACCACTCTCGCCGGGGCCACGTCGCACGATCGGTGCAACCAGCCACAGGGTTGCGAAAGTGCCTCAGACGTAAGAAGATTTGGGCTCCGACGCGAGGTGGGCGGCCACCGGTCACCCGCCCCGCCGACAAGAGGGGGACCTAGAAGATGGAAGAGAAGGGCCTGAACGGCTCGCTGGCGATCGTTGCCGTGGGCGTCATCATCGGCCTCGTCGGCTTCGCCGTGGAGTCGCTGCGGTTCCTGTTGATCATTGCCCTGCTGATCACCGTGCTCGGGGGCGGCATCGCCTTCTACACGGCCATGCAAGAGTCGTAAGACCGCTCCTTTCGACCGTACGTCGTCCGACCGCAGTCGGTAGGAGGCTGGTGTGGGGTGCCCACCAGCCTCTTAGCCGCGCCGGTTGGCGAGGGTCACCTTGTCGGCCAACGGCTTGGGTGACCAGTCGGCGCGGAAGCACCCGAACCGGTTCTCCTTGGTGGTCAGTGGTTGGTACAGCTTCACGTGGTCGAGGAGCTGGTAGCAGAACCCCCGGTGCACGCCTCGCTTGGCAACCTCGGACATGAGCAACTCGTAGCACCACGCCTGGTCCGCCTCGGTGGGCTCGTAGCCGTCCCACCGGACGATGCCGTCGCCGATCTGGCCATTGAGCTCGGTGGCGATCATCGGCTTGCTGCCCGAGACGACCCTGGCGCCGTCGATGCAGGCCTGCACGTATCGGGTGTCCACCTGGTAGGAGGGCTGGTAGATGTGCACGTTGCCCACGTCCATGTGGGCCGAGTGGTCTCCCAGGTGCGGGCCGCTGCCCTTGGGATATGCCAGCGACGGCCCGATCACCGGCACCTTTCTGAACGCCCGTCGAGCTCGTACCTTGGCGTAGAGCTCCTCGGTGTAGGCGCTGAGCTCGGCCCGCCAGTCGGGGCGGCCGGAGAGGTTCCACTCGTTGGGCCCCTCGATGCCGACGATCAGGCGGGCATAGGGTTCCATCTGGTCGAGCACCGGGTCGATGGGTTCGGTGGCGCGTCCGGTGACGAACACCCACCGCAGCCCGGGATGGACCGCGTGGATGCCGTCTAGGCGCCGAGCGAACCCCGCGAAGCCGGTCCCCGGCGGACACCACTCGTCCCGGGCGACCTTGGCCTCCACCATCTTCAGGTGGTGAGCGACCTTGGCCGTGTCGAGGTACTGGGCCTTGTTCAGCACGTGGGTGCAGACACCGCCGTAGGGCAAATGTTGCACCGAGGAATGGGCGGCCAGGGCGCGGGTGGGGCGGGCCATGAGCAGACTCGCAGCGGCAGCGCCCGTGATGAACTGCCGTCGGTCCATGCGTGCCTCCAGACTCGTGACGCAAGGGGTCGTCGGTTGCCTCAACGTCGGCTCATCGCGTGGTGGCCTTGAGCTGAGCTCAGTTCCGTCTGGATGCGCAGCTGAGCGGGCGGCGCACGAGCCCTGCGACGAGCGGAGATGCGGCCGCCACGAAGGCGAGGTCGTCCCCGAACGCCGGGAAAAGCCGGTCAGGCGAGGGTGGAGGCGAGGAAGTCGCGGATGCGGGTGAGTGCGTCCTCGTCCCGGTGGCCGAACCCACTGCCGGCGCCACTCGGTCCAGCGTGTTCGGACGAGTCCGATTCGGCCGGCGCCGTTTCATCGGCAGGATCGCTGATCAGAAGAGTGTGGCCGGCATCAGGGGCCACCAGAGGCTGAGCTTCATCGCCGAGCGCCCCGACCAGCGCGTCGGCGTCGTCACCCGAGATGCCGGTGGCCCGTTCGCCGCGGACGACGAGGGTGGGGACGTCGACGCGACGAGCGAGCGTGACGGGGTCGATGGAGAACAGACCACGTGCGTACTCGCCCTGACCGACCGGGAAGAAGCCCCGGACCGACGCCGGAAGCGCATCAGGCTCGGGCAACTCCTCGCCCGCCAGCAGGCTGGCCACCACCGCTTCCAGATCCTCGACGTCCTCGCCGTGGCCCGAGTTGCGGAAGTCGTCGGCCACGACCTCGACCAGCGGCCTGCCGGGCACCGAGACCAGGACGACGCTGGCGATCCGAGGATCGGAAGCTGCCAGTTGCAACGCCACCAGGCCGCCCTCCTCGTGGCCGACCACGGCGATCCGCTGGGCGTCGATCTCGGCGCGCTCGGCGACGAAGTCCACCGCAGCGGCGGCGTCGGCGACCATGTCGTCGAACGTCAGCGTGTCGCTGGGCGGCAGCACGCTCTGGCCTGTTCCCCGCTTGTCGTAGCGGAACGTCACCATCCCGCCGTCCACCAGCGTTTCGCTCAGCTCACGGTACAGCGGATCGGCAGGCCTGCCCGGCGGGTAGAGCCCGTTTCGGTCGGTGGGCCCGAAGCCGGGAAGGATCACCACGGCGCCCAGGCCGTCGCCGGCCGCCGCACCACCAGGCAGCCCGAGCGTCGCCCCGATGGTCAACCCGTCGGCGCCGTCGAACTGAAGGTTGCGCTCGGCCGAGACCGGCGACGCCGCCGGCGCCGGGCCTTCGGTTGGGGGCCCCTCACCACCGACCACCCCCGCGGCGACGAGGCCTGCCACCACCATGGCCAGTGCGCCACCCGCCAGCAGCAGCCGCCGGCGGCGGCTCTCACCGCCTCCCGCTGCGGTCTGGCCCGTGCAGCTCGCACACTTGAAGCCGACGCGTGTCTGCACGATGCACTCGCCGCAGAGCGGCGCCGAGCACGACGTACAGGAAGCGAGAGACTCTCGCCGACGGTGCCGACGGCACGTCCGGGTCTCGGTGCGGGCACCCGTCATCAGCCCACCGGGGTCGGCGACACCCTGGTCACCGGCAACAGGAGCGCGTCGAGTGCGTCGCCCTCGAGCGTCTCGGCCTCCATGAGGGCGTTGGCGATGGCGTCGAGAACGGCGCGCTGGTCAACCAGGATCTCCCGGGCCCGCCTCTCGGCCTCAGCCAGCACCTCCTGTACCTCGGCATCGATCTCCGAGGCGATGCGCTCGGAGTACCCGGCTCCGACCAGACCCTCCTTCAAGGCTCCGTTCACCAGAGGGCGCACGGTGAAGGGGCCCAGCCGGGCGCTCATCCCGAAGTCGGTGACCATGCGACGGGCCAGGGAGACGGCGGCGTCGAGGTCGCTGACCGCCCCGCTCGACAGGTCCCCGGTGACGACGTCCTCGGCCACCCGGCCTCCCAACATGGAGGCGATGCGATCGAGGAGCTGGGTACGGGTCACCGACACCTGGTCCCCGCCCTCGTGAACCCACCAGGTGAACCCGCCGGCGTGGCCACGAGCCACGATCGAGAGCTTTCCGACACGGTCGGTCCCGGGCAGGGCGGAGGAGACCAGCGCGTGCCCTGCCTCGTGGTAGGCGATGCGGTGACGGTCCTGCGGCGACAGGATCCGGGAACGGCGCTCGGGGCCGGCCATCAGCCGCTCGATGGCCTCGAAGAAATAGGGCATCGCGATCACGGAGGCACCGCGACGGGCGGCCAGCAGTGCAGCTTCGTTCACCACGTTGGCCAGATCGGCCCCCGAGAACCCGACAGTGCGCCGAGCCACCTCTTCGATGTCGACATCCTCGCTGAGCGGCTTGCCCCGGACGTGGATGCGCAGGATGCCTTCACGGCCTCGGATGTCGGGCCGCTCGATGCTGACCCGACGGTCGAAGCGTCCGGGACGAAGCAGTGCCGTATCGAGGATGTCAGGGCGGTTGGTGGCCGCCAGCACCACCACACCGCTGCCCGACTCGAAGCCGTCCATCTCTACCAGCAGCTGGTTGAGCGTGGCCTCCCGCTCATCGGTGCCACCCAGCGAGTGGGTGCCCCGGCCCCGGCCCACGGCGTCGAGCTCGTCGATGAACACGATGCACGGCGCCGCCTCCTTCGCCACCTTGAAGAAGTCGCGGATGCGGGCGGGACCGACGCCCACGAAGATCTCCACGAAGTCGGACCCCGAGATGGAGAAGAAGGGGACGTCCGACTCCCCCGCCAGGCCCCGGGCCAGGAGGGTCTTGCCACAGCCGGGAGGGCCGGTGAGCAGGATCCCCTTGGGCACCGAGGCGCCCATGGCGAGAAACTTGTCGGGACTGCCCAGGTAGTCCCGTACCTCGACCAGCTCCTCCATGGCCTCGTCGAGACCGGCCACGTCGCTGAAGGTGATCTTTGAGTCCCCCGACTGCAGTCGGCGGGCCTTCGACTGGCCGAAAGCGGTAAAGCCGTTGCCACCTCTGCTGAACAGCAGGAACATGATGAACAGGCCGTCGACGATGATCAGGGCCGGCAGCAGGAGGGTGACGGGCATCACCAGATTCTTCAGCGGCTGCTGGGTCACCGAGTACGGAACGCCGGCATCCTCGAGGGCACTGGTCAGGCGAGCGAAGATCGTCTCGTTGTTCCCGGAGAACGCCACCCAGTACTGACCCCGGTCGTAACGACCGACGATCCGGTTGTCGCTCTCGAGGATCTCCGCCTCTTGGATCCTGCCTTGGGAGAGCATGGTGGTGAATTCGTCGATGCGCAGTTCGTCGCCGGGTGTGTGCGGGTTCGACCACCACAACACCGAGGCGTAGAACGCCACCAGGACCGGTAGGGCCAACGTGCACAGGATCAGGGCCCGACGCCGGTTGTTCGGTTCCTGGAGACCCTCGCCACCTTCGTCCTCGGTGTCGACGCCGTCGGTCTTGCGCCTGCCCCGCCGACTCATCTTGGCCATGGCTCACCCGCTCTCCTGGTCGTCCTCATGGTTGGTACCGTGCCACGCAGCTCTGGGCCACGGGCGCCCGCCCGGGGAAGGCGGCGTCGCCCGCCATCACCAGCACGTCGCCGTCGCCGAGCAGGACGGCGGCCTGCTCGCTTCGGGCACATCCCATGTCGCCCGCAGAGCGCCACTCGCCGCCGGACCCTCGGTCGGGCTCGAAGACCTCGGCGGTGCTCAGCGATCGTCGCGAGCCTCTCCTGGCCGACTCGCCGCCGGCCACGAGCACTCGCCCGTCATCGAGACCGGTGGCCGTGTGCCCGGTGCGGGCTTCGGCCAGGGCGCCCACGGGGGACCAGCCCGCCTGGCGGGGATCGAACACCTCGGCCGATGCCAGGGAGAGATCGCCGTTCTCGCCGCCGGCACCCCCGGCGACGAGCACGCGCCCGTCGTCGAGCAGGGTGGCGGTGTGGTTCGTACGGCCCTCGCCCAGCTCGCCGCCGGTGACGAAGGCGTCTGCCGCAGGGTCGTAGATCTCGGTCGAGCGCAGTGGCGCCAGCTCCGCGCCGTCACCCAGGGGACCTAGGCCCCCAGCGACGAGCACTCTGCCATCTCCCAGCAAGGTGGCGCTGTGCTCGAAGCGGGGCGAGGCCATCCGCCCGGCCGCCGACCAGCTCGCCGTCTCCGGGTCGTAGACCTCCGCCGACGCCTCGGTGCGCAGCGTCTGGCCCCCGGCGGCGCCGGCCTCGGCGTCGATGGCCGAGCCCCCCACGGCCAACACGCGGCCATCGGGCAGGCGGGTGAGCGAGTGCCCCAGGCGGGGAGTTGCCATCGGGTCCACGGGCTGCCAGCTGTCGGCCACAGGGTCGTAGACCTCCGCCGACGCCAGCGGTCTCCCTTCGGCCAACCCGCCAGCCACGAGCACCCGTCCGTCGTCGAGGACGACGGCCTGGTGCCCCCGGCGGGCCGATGACGGAGGTGCGACCTGACTCCACCCGTCACTGTCGGGTTCGTACACCTCGGCTGCGGCCAGCGTGATGGCGCCTACCCCGCCTCCGGCCGCCAGCACGCGTCCGTCCGACAGCACCACCGCCGTGGTCGTGCCCCGGATGGTGGCCAGGTTGGGCATCTCCGACCACGTGCCCACGGGCGGCAACGCGGTGGTGGTGTCATCACCCCCCGATCCGCCGGACAACAGCACGGCGGCGAGGACCCCGAGCACGGCGAGGCCGGCGAGGCTCAGAACGAGCGGGAGCCGCGACGACCGGCGGGGAGCGACTGAAGAGGTCGCCGGTGCGGCGCACTGCTCGCACTTGAGCCCCACCTCGGTCCGGACCATGCACTTCGGACAGATGGGCCGGTCGCAGTCGACACAGGTGAGCCGCGTGGGCTCGTCGTGCCGCTCGCACCGCAGGGTCTGAGTCACCATCGGACGTCCGTCAAACGCACGTGGATTGCGGTGACAGCGCCTTCTGGAGAAGTTCCATCAGGTGAACTCTAGCCGTGGCAACCTCCACCAGAGGTCGCCGGCGTGCAACTGTCCCTTGACGAGCTCTAAATGACCGGCGCATGTACCCAGACGCGCCCATCGGGAAGAAGTGTCGCCACCTCACGCCTCGCATCCGCCGTGGTCGGGCACAATCGGTCCATGCCCCGCATCATCGACACTGCCCCGGACTTCGACGCGTTCGCCCGCTCGGCGTTCCTGGAGAGCCCGACCATCAGGGAACAGCTCTGGGAGGAACGCTACGAAGCTGCCCATCCCGAGGTGTTCGCCGCCTTCTACGACCGCCACGGAAGCACCGAGAACCGGGGCACGCTCGTCCGGGACCTGTCCACGGTGCGCAAGCGAGTGCTGGAGGCGGCACCGGTGGAGCGGCGGCTGATCGAGGAGGTCGAGCCGGTGGTGCAGGAGGCGCTCGGCGTCCCGGCGACACCGTCCCCCCAGCACGTGCTCCTGGTCGGCTCGTTCTCCACCAATGCCGACGTGGGCTTGCTGAACGACGAGGTGGCGCTGTTCCACTGCCTCGAGTGGTTCCACTCCGAGGAGGGCATGCGCGTCCTGGTGGCGCACGAGGACAGCCATGCGTGGCACCAGATCGCTCTCGGGACGACGCCGCCCGAGGATGACCCGGCATGGATGGCGTTCTACGAGGGTGTCGCCATCGCCGCCTCGAGAGCCGTGGTACCCGGTCGCCCGGACGAGGACTACTTCTGGTACGGCCACGGTGGCTTCGCCGACTGGCTGCCGTGGTGCCGGGAGCGAGAGGACATCCTCCTGGAGCGGTTCCGCTCCGACCTGGACGACCCCGCTGCCGTGGAGACGTGGTTCGGAGCCGGCCTGGTCGAGA
>JAHWJR010000096.1 GCA_019348335.1 Actinomycetota bacterium | reverse complement strand
ACCCGCCCGGCGCCGAGCACGACGATGCGGTCGGTGACCTTGCGCACCACCGCCATGTCGTGGGAGACGAAGACCAGCCCGAGGCCCATCTCTGCCTGGCGCTCCCGCAGCACCACGAGCATGCGAGCCTGCTCCGAGGCGTCGAGCATGCTGGTGGGCTCGTCGGCGACCAACAGCTTGGGCCGCACCACCAGTGCCCGGGCCAGGGCGATGCGCTGGAGCTGACCGCCGGACAGCTCGTGGGTGCGGGCCTCGAGGAAGGGGCCGGATGACGGGAGCCCGACGCTCTCCAGCGCCTCGGCCACGGCACGGGCCCGCTGTGGGCGGTCGCCCTCCTTGGCCAGGTCGAGGGGCTCGCGGACCAGTTCGGCCACGGTGAGCCGGGGTGACAGCGCGTCCCACGGGTCCTGCATGACCAGCTGCACCCGGCGGCGGCGTTGCCTGGCCTCGCCCCGCCACGACGTGGGCAGGGGAGCGTCCTCGAGCACCACCTCGCCGCCGTCGGGCGCCAGGTGCCCGGTGAGGATGCGGGCCAGCGTGGACTTCCCACTGCCGGACGGCCCGATGAGCCCGACCGCCTCGCCCTCGTGCACCTCGAAGGAGACCTCGGACAGCGCCCGGACCTCCCGCCGGCCGTTCCGGAAGGTCTTGGTGACACCACGGGCCGACAGCAGCGTCTTCAGGCCACCGAAGTGGCAGGCGACCTCGCGTCCACACGACGACTGCAGGTCGGGATGGTCTTGCCAGCACACGTCCTCGGCCTGGGTGCAGCGAGGGTGGAACGGGCACCCCGGCGGCACCGCCCGGGGGTCGGGGGGCTCCCCCCGGATGGGGCGCAGGTCCTTGGTCGTGGTCATGACCGGAAAGGCGTTGATCAGCGCCCAGCTGTAGGGATGGGTGGGTTCGGTGATGACCGCTGCGGTGTCGCCCACCTCCATGGCCTCGCCGGCGTAGAGCACCAGCGTGCGCTCGGCCAGGCGGGTGGCGTCGGGCAGATCGTGGGAGATGGTCACCAGGCCGAACCCCCGCTCGGCCGCCAGCTTGGCGATGCGCGACACCACGTCGTCGCGAATGGCCGGGTCGAGGCCCGCCGTCGGCTCATCGAGGACCACCAGCTCGGGCTCGAGGGTGAGCACCATGGCGAGCAGGGCCCGCCGGCGTTCGCCGCCCGAGAGTTGGTGCGGATAGCGATCGAGCAGGGCGGGGTCGAGATGGACCTCTGCGGCCAGCTCCTCGGCCCGGCGGCGGGCGTCCCCACCACGCATCCCCAGCCGCTCACGCAGGGGCTCGGCCACCTGGGCGCCGACGGTGGCCACCGGGTTGAACGGCGCGCCCTGCAGGGCCAGGGCGACCGTCGACCACCTCAATCGGCGGATCTGCTCCGGCTCGGCGCCCATCAGCTCGTGGCCCGTGACCCGGACGCTCCCACTGGCCTCGGGCGGTTGGATCAGCCCGGCCAGGCACAGGGCCAGGGTCGACTTGCCCGAGCCGCTCTCGCCCACCACGGCGAGCGATTGCCCTCGGTCGAGGCTGAAGCTGACACCCCGCAGGGCCTCGACCTCGCCGCCGAAGCACACGGCCAGGTTCTCGACCTCGAGCAGTGGCGTCACCAGATCACTCCGTCCTTTCGCCGAGGGGCAGCGTCCATCTTGACCGCCGGAGCGGCGACGTCCAATAGCTGTGGGCGACAGCTACCGCGGGGCCGGCGACCAGTCAGAAGTGTGGCAGGTGGAGGCCGGGGCGGGACGGATGGCCGGGAGAAGCGGAGGTGCAGCGGTACCCTGGCCACCATGGCCGAGGCCCACGGGGAGACGTCGCCGGGCCCACCGTCGAACCGGGAGCGCTCAGCGCTCCACCGTGCCCGCCCACCGGCCTCGTGGGCCCGTCCCGTGCTCTTCGCCGTCATTGTCGTCGTGCTGATCGCCGGCCTCGGCCGGATCAGCGGTCTGCTCCCTTCCCTGGGTAACCCCTTTTCGACGCAGTCGGTCGACCGAAGCCAACCGACGCTCCTCGAAGCCATCAAGGACCTCAGCGAATACCGGGCGGCCACGGGCCAGTTCCAGGTGGTGCTCGATGTCGAGGAGGACACTCCGTTCGTGCCCTCCTTTGTCAAGGGGGAGCGCACGGTGTTCCTCGCCGGTGGCACCGTCGACGCCTCCGTCGACTTCACCAGGATCGCCCGAGGCGAGATCGACGTGTCCGACGACGGGGAGTCGGTGACCGTCCGACTGCCGCCCGCCCGCCTGTCGCCGCCGAGGATCGACCCCGAGCGGAGCTACGTGGTCAGCCGCAACCGCGGCCTGCTCGACCGCGCCGCCTCCGTCTTCGCCGACAATCCCACGGGCGAGCGGGAGCTGTACCTGCTCGCCCAGGAGAAGCTCGCCGCTGCCGCTGCCGACTCCGACCTCGTCGAGCGGGCACAGGACAACACCCGGGACATGCTCGAGAGCATGCTCGGATCCCTCGGTTTCGACGAGGTCGAGGTGGTCTTCGAGCGCAACCCGGCGATCTGAGCGGGAACTACCGGCGACCGGCGGCTGCCGGCGCCACGGTGTCGGCGGCGTAGGCATCCCGGTCGCCCATGGGCTGGCGGTCCCCCTGGGTGGTGTCCCGCCTGGTCTGGCGCTCGCTCTCGGCGTCGAGCTCGGCGCCGAAGATGATCACGTAGGCGGTCAGGAACAGCCACAGCAGGAGCACGACGACGGCGCCCAGGGTCCCGTAGGTCTCGTTGTACTTGCCGAAGTTGTTCACGTACACCGCGAAGGCCACCGATCCCACCAGCCACAGGACGGTGGCGACCAGGGCGCCCGGCGACACCCAACGCCAGGCGGGCGCGTCACGGTCGGGGGAGTAGCGGTAGAGCACGGCCAGCACCAGCACGGCGAAGGCCCCGAGGATGGGCCAGCGGAGCACGCCGATGGCGATCTCGCCGAACGTACCGAGCGCCGACGCCAGCTTGCCGGCCAGGACCATGCCGCCGACCCCGACCACGGCGGCGACCGCCAGGGCGACCGTCAGGCCCAGGGCGAGGCCCCGCAGGCGGAGGAACTTCCGGGTCTCCTCCTCGTCGTACGCGATGTTGAGGGCCACGATCAGCGCCTGCATGCCCTTGGAGGCCGCCCACAGGGCGGCGAGCACGCTCACGACCACGCCGAGGCCCAGTGACGTGGGGCCTTGCGCGGTGATGGCCTGGACTTGGTTCCGCACCAGGTCGGCGGCGTCGGACGGGAGGGCGCCGAGCAGGGAGCCGAGCTGGCGCTCGACGTCGACAGGGTCGGCGACGAGGCCGTAGACCGACACCACGGCGACGATGGCCGGGACCATGGCCAGGAAGACGTAGAACGCCACTCCGGCACCGACGATGGGCACGTTGTCGCTCTTGAGCTGGCCCATGGTGCGCTTCAGGATGTCGAGCCAGCCCGCCGGCGGGATCTCGGTCGGGGTCTCGGCTCCCCGCCCCCGCTCGTCACCGTCGGCGGAGGCTGCTTCGCCGGTCGGTGCCCAGCCGGTGGCGCCGTTGCCGTTGGAGGAAGCACCCCCGTCACCATCGGCCGCCGGCACCCCGGCCCCCACGGTGCCACGCGCCTCGGCCCGGAAGCCGTCGAGGTCGGCTTGGAGCTGCCGGCGGAGCACCAGCCGGTCGGTCATCTGGTCGGCGCCGCTCCCGGGGCCCCAGTCGAGCTCCACCATCACGCGGGTCCGGTCACCGCCGAGGGGGGCGAAGGTCACCACGCCGGCGTGGGACCGCTCGCCGCTGCCCGCCCAGGCGACGCGCTGGCCGGGGACGTGGTCGGTCACCACCGCGTCGAAGTCCCGCCGCTTGCCCTCCAGCAACGCCACCCAGTCGGGTGAGGTGGGGTCGATTCGGCGTCGTTCGGCTGCGCCTCCCATGAACCTGGGGAAGCGCTCGGAGCGACTCCACTGCTCGTACACGGACTCGGCGGGGCTGTCGATCTCGACGGCGCAACTCACAGTGGGCATGGCCGGTCCTTTCCCTTCCAACATGCTCTGCACTCGCGCCCGCCCGTACGGCGGCGCCACACCACGGTGTACCCGCCCGGGAGGGTCAATCGACCTGGCGGGGAAGGGTGGAAGCCGTTCGCAGGCCCGAGGGGAAGATCGAGGTGCAGGAATGAAGAAGATCGGTGGGCGCGCCGAGGACGCCCTCATGGCGAAGCTGGTGGGAAAGGGGTCCCACAAGGGGTCCACACCGTTCGGCAGGGCCGGTGACGTCGTCCAGAGGCCTCCGGCGTGGGCCGGCCTGGCCGGCGTCCTGGCCCTGACCGGACCGAGAGGCCGCCGGGCGGGCCTGCGGGGCATCGTCTGCTACGGCGCAGCCGCCCTGGTGCACCTTCCCATCAAGGCTGCCGTCGGCCGGCGCCACCCTACGGGGGCGGCGGCGCACACCCTCGGCCCCTTCACCTCGTCGTTCCCCTCCGGTCACGCCGCCAGCGACCTGGCCTTCGTCCTGGGGGCGGCGCAGGAGATCCCGGTGCTGTTCCTTCCGCTTTCGGCCGCCACCACGGCCGTGCACTGGTCGCTGATCCGCAAGCGGAGCCACTACGTCAGCGACGTCCTGGCGGGAGGGGCCCTCGGCATCGCCGTCGCCCTCGCTGCGTGGAAGCTTTGGCCGCCGGGAGAATCCGGTGGTGACCAAGCCGACACCGACTCGGCCGGCGGTCGTTGACCACTGACGCCGGCCCAGAAGAGACCCAGAAGGAGGGAGGAAAAAGCTCAAGGTCATCCCCGCCCCTGCCGATGTCGAATCATGCTCGCAGCCACTTTGGTCGGGGAGAGGAAGGGCCGAGTGTCGGACGATGTCACCTGCCCGTTCCGGGTCGTCACGGTCGATCTCGGCGGTGCCGTCGAAGTCTCGCTCCACGGGGAGCTCGACATCGCCGCCGTCGCCGAGCTGTGGTCGTCGGTAGGGCCGATTCTCGACGACCCCCGCAGGCAGGGCCCACTGTCCCTGATCCTGGACATGACCGACCTGGAGTTCCTCGACGCGGCCGGGTTGGGCGTGGTCGTCCGCCTGGCCAACAAGATCCGCGGCCGAGGCGGCGACGTCCTGGTCCGCCCCCCGGCCCGGCCACTGGTGCGCAAGGTCCTCGAGTTCGCTGACGTCGCCACCAGGCGCCGGCAGGCCCCGGCTGCCCACCGAGCCCTGCGCCCGTGCGGAGCCGTCCCGGGGCCGGTGCTGGCGAGAAGCTCGCTCGGGCACCGTCGCTGACGCCCGCCCCCGGCGGCTCTGCAGCCGGCGGGCGGATAGCGTCGCTGCGGTGACCGTGGCGACAGCCCTCCCCGGCTCCTGACCGATGTGCGGCCGTCTGGTCTCCGCGCAACCCCCCGCGGTGATCGCCGCCCAGTTCCAGGTCGACGAGGTGGTGATCGACACGCTGCCGCCCCGGTACAACGTGGCCCCCACGGCCGTCGTGCCAGCCGTGGCCAGCACCCGTTCCGGTCGCCGGCTCGGGGCGATGAGCTGGGGCCTGGTCCCGCCCTGGGCCGACGACCCGACGACGGGCCCGAGGCCGATCAACGCCCGGGCCGAGACCATCGCCGAGAAGCCGCTCTTCGCCGAAGCCCTGGTGCGGCGCCGCTGTGTGGTGCCGGCTGATGGCTTCTACGAGTGGCGAACCTCACCCGACGGGACCAAGCAGCCGTTCTACCTCTCGATGACCGACGGCTCCCTGCTGGCGTTGGCCGCGGTGTGGGAGCGCTGGGAGCGGCGAGGGGCGCCCGCCCTCGTGAGCTGCGCCATCGTGACGACGCCAGCCAACGAGACGGTCAGGCCCTTGCACGACCGCATGCCCGCCGTGCTGTTGGCCCATGCGCTCGACCAGTGGCTCGACCCCGCGCTCCGCGACCGCCGGTCGCTGCAGCCGCTTCTGCAGCCCCTCCCCACCGGTGCGCTCACCGTCGCCCCCGCCAGTCGGCTGGTCAACAGCACGGCCAACGACGGCCCTGCGCTCCTCTCGGCATGACGTGCGAGCGGCAGCTCTCTCGTCGAGCATCCCCCGCTCGACCCGGCCGGGCGATCAGACTGTGGCACTAGGCCAAACTGTGGCGGTCAGCCAGTCAACGGGAGGAAGGGCTCCAGCATGAACCGACGAGAGCTAGTGAAGGTGGTGGCGGCGCACGGGGATCTCGACCCCAAGCAGGTGGACGCCACCGTCCGCAGCCTCACCGAGGTCATCACCGCGGTGGTCGCCAAGGGGGAGCCGGTGACCATCAGCGGCTTCGCCAAGTTCGCCAAGGTCCAGCGAGCAGCGCGCACGGGCCGCAACCCGGCCACGGGTGAGCCGATCAAGATCAAGGCGTCGAAGAAGGCGCGCATCACGCCGCTCAAGGCGTTCAAGGAAGCGGTCATGACCCCCAAGCAGGCGCCCAAGCTGGCGCGGGGCGTGTGGTCGCCCACGTCGTCATCGACGGCCACCAAAGCGGCTGCGCCGACCAAGGCCGCCGGCACCAAGCGCAGCGCCACCAAGGCACCGGCCAAGAAGCGGACGGCAAAGAAAGCCTGACCTCGGGAACGACGGCCCACCGCGAGGTGGGGCAAATCCCGCAGTAGTGGGGGAGAACCGAGGCCCGGGCACGGCTGGGTACGGAGACCGCCCCCGGGGTAGACGCGCGGTCCCGATCAAGGAGACCCCACCGTGTCAGACACGACCGAGGCAGCGAGTCCGGACGACCTGATTGCCACCGTCCGCAGCGATCACGTCGAGATCAAGAACCTGTTCGGGCAGGTCGCATCGGCGTCTTCCATCGACGCCAAGCGCGAGGCCTTCGAGCGATTGGTGCGCAAGCTCGCGGTCCACGAGACGGCGGAAGAGGAGATCGTCCACCCGCTCCTTCAGAAAGCACCAGGCGGCGAGTCAGTGGCCGAGGCACGCATCGACGAGGAGTCCAAGAGCAAGGAGCTGCTCTCGGACCTGGAGAAGATGGGAGTCGACGACCCGGAGTTCGAACCACGCTTCGCCCACTTCCGTAACGAGGTCTTGGCGCACGCCGAGCGGGAGGAGCGCGAAGAGCATCCGAAGGTGGAGCAGGCGATCGACAAGGACAAGCTGCG
>JAHWJR010000305.1 GCA_019348335.1 Actinomycetota bacterium | reverse complement strand
GCCTTCTGCGCCGACCGCAGGTTGCCGATGCCGTAGTCGAGCACCGCCACCAGGGGCCGGTCGTCACTCACAGCCTCCCCTTGGTGGACGGGATCCCGCTGCCCTCGACCCGCACCGCGTCGCGCAGGGCCCGGGCCACCCCCTTGGCGGTGGCCTCGAGGATGTGGTGGGTGTTGCGCCCGGCCCGCAGCGAGACGTGCAGGGTGATGCCCGCCGAGGTGGCGAACGACTGCCAGAAGTGCTCGCCGAGCTGGGGGTCGAAGGGCGGGGTACCGAGGTGCAGGACCTCACCCATCTCCACGTCGTAGACCACGAAGGGGCGCCCCGACAGGTCGAGGGCCACCTCGACCAGGGTCTCGTCGAGCGGGTAGAGGCCGCTGGCGAAGCGGCGGACGCCGGCCTTGTCGCCCAGCGCCTCGGCGAAGGTCTCGCCCAGGGTGATGGCGGTGTCCTCGACGGTGTGGTGCCCGTCGACCTCGAGATCGCCGTCGGCCCGCAGCCTCAGGTCGAAGCCCCCGTGGCGGGCCAGCTGGGCCAGCAGGTGGTCGAAGAACGGCAACCCGGTGCTGACGTCGCCGGTGCCCTGGCCGTCGATCTCCAGCGCCACCTCGATGGACGTCTCCGCCGTGGTGCGGGTGCGCTCGGCCCGGCGGCTCACGCCTCCAGCACCTCGGTGAGGGCGGCGAGGAAGGCGTCGTCCTCGTCGGGGGTGCCGACGGTGACCCGCAGGCACCCGTCGAGGCCGGGCCACGACGAGCAGTCGCGCACCAGCACGCCCCGATCGAGCAGGCCCTGCCACACCGCCTGGCCGCCGGCCGCCAGCGGGCGGAACAGCACGAAGTTGGCGTCGGAGGGCCACTGGTGCACCGCCAGCGCCTCCAGGCCGGCGACCAGGCGCCGGCGCTCGGCCACGGTGGCGCCCACCCGGGCCTGCATCTCCGCCTCGAAGCGCAGGGCCAGCCGGCCGGCGGCCTGGGTGACGGCGTCGAGGTGGTAGGGCAGCGCCACCCGCTCCAGCTCGGCCACGACCTCGGCCGGCGCCACCACGTAGCCCAGGCGGGCGGCGGCCATCGACCACGTCTTGGAGTAGGTCCGGGTGACCACCACCGGCCGCCCCGGGCCGACCAGCTCGAGCGCCGACCAGTCGGCGAAGTCGCCGTAGGCCTCGTCGACCACCACCAGGCCGGGCGCCAGGTCGGCCACCTCGGCGACCGCCTCGGGAGCGTCGATCATCCCCGTGGGGTTGTTGGGCGAGCACAGGAAGGTGAGCGCCGGCTCGGCGCCGGCGACCACCCGCCGCACCTCGTCGAGATCGAGGGCCAGGTCGCCCCCCCGGCCGCCGGCGGCCACGGCGGTGCCGGTGAGGGTGGCGATGTGGCTGTGCAGCCGGTAGGTCGGCTCGAACACCGCGGCGGTGCGGCCGGGCCCGCCGTAGGCCAGGCACAGCGACTGGATGACCTCGTTGGAGCCGTTGGCGGCGAACACGCAGGCCGGGTCGACGCCGTGGCGCTCGGCGATGGCCGCTCGCAGCCGGGTCGCCTGGCGGTCGGGGTAGCGCTGCCACTCGATGCGCGAGATCTCGTCGGCCAGCGCCTGGCGCCAGGCCGCCGGCGGCGGCTCGGGCGACTCGTTGGTGTTGAGCCGGACGGCGACGTCGACCTGCGGCGAGTGGTACCCCTCGAGGCCGGCCAGGCCGGCCCGGGGCGGGAGCCGCTCGGGCACGGTGCCCGTCCCCACCCTCATCGCCCGGCCGGCGACGCCGCGCCGGCCCCGGCCTGCTGGCGCAGACGGACCGACTCGGCGTGGGCGGCCAGGCCCTCGGCCTCGGCCAGGGTGGCGACGTGGGGCGCCGCCGTCTCCAGGCCCTCCCGGTCGAGCGTCACCACGTGCACGTGCTTGACGAAGTCGTCCACCCGCAGGGCGCTGGAGAACCGGGCCGAGCCGTAGGTGGGCAGCACGTGGCTGGGGCCGGCCAGGTAGTCGCCCACCGACGCCGGCGCCCACGGCCCGCAGAACACGGCGCCGGCGTTGCGCACCAGCGGCAGGAGCGACTCGGGGTCGGCGGTCATGAGCTCGAGGTGCTCGGGAGCGATGACGTTGGCCACGGCCATGGCCTGCTCGGGACCGTCGCACAGCACGGCGTAGCCGCCCTCGGCCAGCGTGGACTCGATGTGGGCCCG
>JAHWJR010000304.1 GCA_019348335.1 Actinomycetota bacterium | reverse complement strand
GCGGGCGCCGGCGACCGTGCTGTTGATGGCACCGCCCCTGGCCCGGCGGGCGCTGGCCGAGTTCTGCGGCACGGCGTTCCTGCTCGCCATCGTCGTCGGGTCCGGCATCGCCGCCGAGACGCTCTCGCCGGGTGACGTGGGCCTGCAACTGTTCGAGAACGCCGCCGCCACCGCCGGCGGCCTCGCCGCCCTCATCTTCGCCTTCGGCCCCGTCTCCGGCGGCCACTTCAACCCCGTCGTGACGCTGGCCGACGCCGCCTTCGGCGGGTTGGCCCGCCGCGACGTGCCCGCCTACCTGGCCGCCCAGTTCACAGGGGGCGTGGCCGGCACCGTCGTCGCCAACCTGATGTTCGAGCTCCCGGCGGTGGAGTGGTCGGACAAGGTCCGCTCGAGCGGCGGTCTCTGGCTGGCCGAGGTGGTCGCCACCATCGGGCTGCTGGTGGTGATCTTCGGCGTGGTGCGCTCCGGACGCTCCTCAGCGGCGCCGGTCGCCGTCGGCGCCTACATCGGGGCGGCCTACTTCTTCACCGCGTCGACCAGCTTCGCCAACCCCGCGGTCACGATCGCCAGGACCTTCACCGACAGCTTCGCCGGGATCGCCCCGTCGGGCGTACCGGCGTTCGTGGCCGCCCAGCTGGTGGGCGCCGCCCTCGCCGTCGTGCTGATCCGAACGCTCTACCCCGACGTGGACGACGTGGCCGGCGACGTCGTCGTCCCCCAGACCGCCATCGAGGAGACGACATGAGCGAGGTCCCGGAGATCCTCGTCGTGTGCACCCACAACGCCGGCCGCTCCGTCGCCGCCCGGGTGCTGCTCGACCACTACGGACAGGGCCGGGTCGCGGTGCGCTCGGCGGGCTCGGCGCCGGGCGAGACCATCAACCCGGCGGTCGCCCAGATCCTGGCGGAACGCGGACTCGACGTCTCCAAGGAGTTTCCCAAGCCCCTCACCGACGAGGCGGTCCGCGCCGCCGACGTGGTCGTCACCATGGGCTGTGGTGACGCCTGCCCCGTGTTCCCCGCCAAGCGGTACCTCGACTGGGACCTCGCCGACCCCGCGGGGAGACCGGTCGAGGAGGTCCGTCCCATCGTCGACGACATCGACCGGCGAGCTCGGGCCCTGCTCGACGAGCTGATCGGCGACGGCCGGGGAGCCCCGGCCGGACCATGACCGAGCCGCCGGAGCGGTTGCCGCCGACACGGCTGGCCCGCCGCCTCGGCACCACCGACGCCGTGGTCATCGGCCTCGGGTCGATGCTGGGCGCCGGCGTGTTCGCCGCCTTCGGCCCAGCGGCGGCCGCCGCCGGCTCCGGTTTGCTCGTCGGCCTGGCCCTGGCCGCCGCCGTCGCCTATTGCAACGCCACGTCGTCGGCCCAGCTGGCCGCCGTCCACCCTGAAGCGGGTGGCACCTACGTCTACGGCCGTCAGCGCCTCGGCGCCTTCTGGGGCCACCTCGCGGGCTGGGCCTTCGTGGTGGGCAAGACGGCGAGCTGCGCGGCGATGGCCCTGACCTTCGGCGCCTATGCCGGCCCGCGCTGGCAACGCGAGCTGGCGGTGACGGCGGTCGTCGCCATCACTGCGGTCAACTACCGCGGCATCCGCAAGACGGCGTGGGTCACCCGGCTCCTCCTCGCCGCCGTGCTGGCTTCGCTCGCTGCCGCGGTGGTGGCCACCCTCGGCGGCGGCACTGCCTCCATCACCAACTTCGAAGACGTGTTCGGCGGCGATGTCCTCGGCGTGTTCCGGGCCGGCGGCATCCTGTTCTTCGCCTTCGCCGGCTACGCCCGCATCGCCACCCTCGGCGAGGAGGTGATCGACCCGGCCCGCACCATCCCCCGGGCCATCCCGCTGGCGCTCGGCATCGCCACTGCGATCTACGCCGTCGTCGCCGTGTCCGCCCTGGCGGCCGTGGGCCCCGGCGGCCTGGCCGCATCCGACGCACCCCTCGCCACCGCTGCCCGAGCGGGATCGCTCGACTGGCTCTCCCCCGCCGTCCGCGTCGGCGGGACCGTGGCCGCCCTGGGCGTGCTGCTGTCGCTGCTCGCCGGCGTCAGCCGGACCGCCTTCGCCATGGCCGCCGACGGTGAGCTACCCCGCCGGCTCGCCGCCGTCCATCCCCGTCACCGGGTCCCCCACCGGGCCGAGCTGGCGGTGGGCGCCCTCATCGTCGCCGTGGTGGCGACC
>JAHWJR010000095.1:2294-7092 GCA_019348335.1 Actinomycetota bacterium | reverse complement strand
GCTGTCCACCTCCGCTCCGCCGTGTGCCTGCTCGGCCGATTCCCGGCCCTGGCCGGGGCCGACCTCGACGTGGCCAGCGGCGAGACCGTGCTGGTCCGGGGGGCCAACGGGGCGGGCAAGACCACGTTGCTGCGGGCCCTCGCCGGCCTGGTTCCCGTGGTCGAGGGCGAGGCGCAGGTGCTGGGCCACGACCTGCGCCGTGACCGGCGCCGCCTGCGCCGGCGGGTCGGCCTGCTGGGGCACGCCAGCGGCCTCTACGACGACCTGAGCGTGGCCGACAACCTGCGGTTCTGGGCCCGTGCCGCGGGGCGGCCGGTGCCCGACACCGAGGCCGCCCTGGCCCGGCTCGGGCTCGCCGGCCGCCTGGCCGACGTGCCCGCCGCCCGGCTGTCGGCCGGGCAGCGCCGGCGGGTGGCCCTCGCCGTGCTGGCGGCGCGGGCCCCCGAGCTGTGGCTGCTCGACGAGCCCCACGCCGGCCTCGACGCCGCCGGCCGCGACCTGCTCGACGACCTGGTGCGCTCGGCCGCGGCGCAGGGCGCCACCGTGGTCCTGGCCAGCCACGAGCTCGACCGGGCCGGCTCGCTGGCCGACCGGGCCGTGACCCTCGCCGGCGGCCGCCTCGTCACCGATTCGTCCGGGTCGCCGGCACCGCCGGCCACCGCGCCGCCGGCCACCCCGCCGCCCCCCGAGCCGGAGCCCGTCCATGTGGCGTGACGCCGTGCTGGTGGCCGGCAAGGACCTGCGCATCGAGGCCCGGTCGCGGGTCGCCACCAACCAGGTGGCCCCGTTCGCCGTGCTCGTCCTCGTGCTGTTCGCCGTCGCCCTCGACGCCGACCGCCGGGTGCTCGAGCAGGCTGCCGCCGGGCTGCTGTGGGTGGCGGTGCTGCTGTCGACCCTGCTCGCCGTGCACCGGGCCCAGGGGGTCGAGTCGGCCGAGGGCACCGGCGACGCCCTGCGCCTGTCGGGCCTCGACCCCGCCGGCATCTTCCTGGGCAAGGCCGCCGCCGTCGCCGTGCAACTGCTCGCCCTCGAGGTGCTGCTCGGCGTGGGTGTGGTGGTCCTCTACGACATCGACCCGGCCGGGCTGGGGACCCTCGCCCTGACCGCCGGCGCCGCCACCGTGGGGCTGGCCGCCGCCGGTACGCTCTACGGCGTGCTCGCCACCCGGTCGCGGGTGCGAGAGACCCTGCTCCCGCTCCTGCTGCTGCCGGTGGTGGCGCCCGTGCTGATCGCCGCCACCCGGGCGTCGGAGGCGGCGCTGGCCGGTGACCCGCTCGGGGCGGCGCCGCAGTGGCTGGGCCTGCTCGGTGTGTTCGCGGTGATGTACGTGGGGTTCGGGGTCGTCGCCTTCGGCCCCCTGATGGAGGAAGCATGACCAACCGCACCGGCACGGCCAGCGCCCTGACCCTCAGCCTGGGCCTGGCCGCCGCCCTGGCCCTGGCTGGCACCGTGGCCCTCGGCCTCACCCTTCCCGCCACCGTCGAGCAGGGCGAGTACTCGCGACTCATCGCCATCCACCCCGGGTTGGCGTGGGCGTCCTACCTGGCCTTCGGCGTGACCGCCGCTGCCAGCGCCCTGTGGCTGTGGCCCCGGACCCGTTCTTCCCGCTGGGACCTGCTCGCCGGCTCGTCGGCCGAGATCGGCGTGGTCTTCACCGCCCTCACCCTGGCCACCGGCTCCATCTGGGGCCGGCCCACCTGGGGCGTGTGGTGGGTGTGGGACGCCCGCCTCACCCTCAGCGCCCTCATGCTCGCCCTCTACCTCGGCTACCTCGCTCTGCGTCGGGTGCCGGCCCCGGTGGACGTGCGGGCCCGCCGCTCGGCCATCGCCGCCCTGCTGGCCGTGGCCGTGGTGCCGGTGAACCACTTCGCCGTGGAGTGGTGGCGCACCCTCCACCAGGGCCGGTCCCTGGCCCAGACCACCCCGGGCAACGACCTCGACGGGATCTTCGTCGGCGTCATGCTGCTCGGGTTCCTGGCCATGACCCTCGTCTACTGCTGGCTGCTGGTGCACCGGGTACGGGTGGCCCGCCTCGAGGACCGCCTCGACGAGCAGAGCCTGGCCGTGGCCCTCGACGAGCGGCGGCGAGAGGCGGTGCTGGCACCGTGAACGGCTACGTGGCCGCCGGCTACGGGATCACGCTGCTCACCCTGGCCGCCTACGCCCTGCGGGTGGTGTGGCGAGGGCGCTCGCTGTCGCGCGCGGCGTCCGAGGCTGCCTCGGGCCCCCCGGTGGAGTCCTCGTGAGCCCCGACGCCCCGCCGCTGGTCGACGACCAGCGCGAGCCACGCCACTTCGACCGCAGCCGCCTGCGGCTCGGCATCGTGATCGCCGTTGTCTGCGGCGCCCTCGCCTTCCTCGTCATCCAGGGCCTCGACAACGCCACCACCTACTTCCGCAACGCCGACGAGGCCGTGGCCCAGCGCGACGACCTCGGCACCCGCCGGCTCCGGCTCCAGGGCACCGTGGTCCCCGGCTCGGTGCGCACCGCCGGCGACGAGGTGGCCTTCGCCGTGGAGTACCACTGCGTGGCCGTCGACGTCCGCCACCGCGGCGACCCGCCCGAGCTCTTCGTCGACGGCATCCCCGTGGTGCTCGAGGGCGCCTTCGCCGAGGGCACCGACACCTTCGCCAGCGACCGCATCATGGTGCGCCACACGTCTGAGTACCGCGCCGAGGAGGGCGACCGTCTGGCCCTGGCCGCCGACGAGGCGTGCCCGGCGTGAACGCCGCCCTGGGCACCGCAGGGGTGACGCTCGGCCTGGCCGGCGCCGTTCTCGGCGTGGTGGTCCTGGCCGTCGGTCTCAACCGGCGCCGGCGGGCGCTGGCCTCGGGGCAGGAGGCGGCCGGCGCCGAGGCCCTGCTGCACCTGGGCCGCCCCTTCGCCTGGCTGGTGCTGGCCGGGGCGGTGCTGGCCACCGTGGCCATGGAGATCGCCCTGGTGACCCATGACTTCTCGCTGACCTACGTGGCCGAGAACGGCAGCCGGGCCACGCCGCTGCTCTACACCGTGGCCTCGCTGTGGGCCGCCCTCGAGGGCTCGATCATCCTCTGGGCGCTGGTGCTGGCGGGCTTCCTGGCGGCGGTGGCCCACCGGTTCCGCCACCAGGCGTCCGACCCGCTGGTGGCGTGGGCCACGCTGACCATGCTGGCGGTGGCGGTGTTCTTCTTCGCCCTCATGCTGGCGCCGGCCAACCCCTTCACCACCGTCGCCGGCGCCGTGCCCGCCGACGGCCCCGGGCCCAACCCGCTGCTGCAGAACCACCCGCTGATGGCCATCCACCCGCCGCTGCTGTACCTGGGCTACGTGGGGTTCACCGTGCCGTTCGCCTTCGCCGTGGCCGCCCTGGTCACCGGCCGGCTCGACGAGGGGTGGCTGGCGGCCACCCGGCGCTGGGCCCTCGCCGCCTGGGGCTTCCTCACGGTGGGCATCGTCCTCGGCGCCTGGTGGTCCTACGAGGTGCTGGGCTGGGGCGGCTTCTGGGCGTGGGACCCGGTGGAGAACGCCTCGTTCCTGCCCTGGCTCACCGGGACCGCCTACATCCACTCGGTCATGGTCCAGCAGCGCCGGGGGATGCTGCGGGTGTGGAACCTGTCGCTGCTGCTGGCCACGTTCTCGCTGACCATCCTGGGCACGTTCCTGACCCGCTCCGGCGTGCTCGACTCGGTGCACTCGTTCACCGAGTCGCCCATCGGGCCCTGGCTGCTGTCGTTCTTCGGAGTCGTGGTGGCGGTGATCCTCGGGCTCATCGCCTGGCGGGGCGACCGGCTGCGTGCGCCCGGGCGCATCGACTCGCCGGTGTCCCGAGAAGGGGCGTTCCTGGCCAACAACGTGGTCTTCGCCGCCTTCGCCTTCGTCGTGCTGCTGGGGACCGTGTTCCCGCTGGTGGTCGAGGCGCTCAACGGCGAACGCCTGTCAGTCGGGACCCCGTACTTCAACCGCATGACCACGCCCCTCGGGCTGGCCCTGCTGTTCCTCATGGCGGTGGCGCCGGCGCTGCCGTGGCGCAAGGCGTCGGGTGAGCTGCTGCGCACCCGGCTCCAGTGGCCGGCCTGGGGCGGCGCCGGCGCGGTGGCCGGCGCCGTGCTCCTCGGCGCCCGGGGCCTGGCGCCCCTGCTGGCCTTCGGCCTCGGTGGCTTCGCCGCCGCCGGCGCCCTGCGCCAGCTGGCCCTGTCGGTGCGGGCGGCCCGCCGGCGGGGGGCCTCGGTGGTGGCCGGGCTGGTGGGGCGCTCCAGTGGCGGCATGATCGTGCACCTGGGGGTGGTGCTGGTGGCGGTGGCCTTCGCCGCCGCCTCGGCCTACCTCACCGGCGAGGAGGTGCGCCTGGTGCCGGGCCAGTCGGCCACGGTCGCCGGGCACACCGTCACCTACCAGGGCATGAACCCGCCGGCGGAGACGCCCCAGAAGACGGTGTTCAGCGCCCGGGTGCAGATCGACGGCGCCGGCGTGTACGAGCCGGCGCTCAACCGCTTCCCCAACGCCACCCAGACCATCGGCACCCCCTCGGTGCGCACCACCCTCACCGACGACGTCTACCTGACGCTGGTGGCCATGCCCGAGGAGCCCGGCGACCCGGCGCTGATCGGGGTCCTGGTGCAGCCGCTGGTCGCCTGGCTGTGGATCGGCGGCGGGGTGATGGCGCTCGGCACCCTGCTGGCCCTGTGGCCCGGTGAGCGGCGCCGGCGGGTGCCGGCGTCGCCGGCGGCGTCACCGGCCGAGGAGCGCCCGGCGGGCGAGGTGGACGATGCCGACGACGCCGGTGGGGACGTCCCGGCGCCGGCGGTGGTGGGCTCGTGAG
>JAHWJR010000095.1:0-2194 GCA_019348335.1 Actinomycetota bacterium | reverse complement strand
GATGCCGACGACGCCGGTGGGGACGTCCCGGCGCCGGCGGTGGTGGGCTCGTGAGTCCCTCACGGGTCCTGTCGGGCGGGGTCCCCTTCCCACCCTCGCCGCGCTCGGGCGGGCCCCACCCCACCCGCCACCCGCTCGGGAGCGCCAGCGGAACGGGCCTGCGGCCCGTGCGGCATCGCCCATGAGCGCCCCCTCCGGCACCGTGGCAGGTCCGAACGACGGCGCCCCGCCGGCGCCGGCACCGTCCGGCGCCGGCCTGCCGGCCGCCCCTCGCCGCCGGACCGCCCTGCTCGCCGCCGGAGGCGTGGGGGTGGTGCTGGTCCTGCTGGTCGCCGTGCTGGCCACCCGCGACTACTCGGGCACCCGCACCGCCGACAGCCCGCTCCTGGGCCGGCCGGCGCCGGCGGTGGAGGGCCCCTCCCTGCTCGACGGCCAGACCTTCGACCTCGCCGACCAGCGAGGGCGCTGGGTGCTGGTCAACTTCTTCGCCACCTGGTGCGTCCCGTGCCAGGCCGAGCACCCCGAGCTGGTGCGCTTCGACGCCGCCCACGCCGGCGCCGGCGACGCCCGGGTGATCAGCGTGGTGTTCAGCGACGACGCCGACGACGTGCGCCGGTTCTTCGAGCAGCGGGGCGGGGACTGGCCGGTGATCGACGACCCGGTCGGCCGAGTGGCCCTGGAGTGGGGCGTCACCGGGGTCCCCGAGTCCTTCCTCGTCGGCCCCGACGGCACGGTGCAGGCCAAGGTGGTCGGCGGCATCCGCTTCGACAGCCTGGAGGACCTGCTGGCCCAGGCCCAGGGTGTGGCCCACGGCGGGGACGCCGGGGGAGCCGCTCCGCAGGGAGAGCGTCCATGACCGCCCGCCGCTGGCTGCCGTGGCTGGGGCTGGCCCTGGTCGTGGCCGTCTCCCTCGTGGTCGGCGCCGGCGGCCGCGGGGGCCCGCCCACCGACGCCGAGCGCAAGACCGCCCTCGCCTCGGAGCTGCGCTGCCCCACCTGCCGGGGGCAGTCCGTGCGTGACTCGGACGCTCCCGCCGCCGCCGCCATCCGCACCGAGATCGACCGGCGGGTCGACGAGGGCCAGAGCGACGAGGAGATCCTCGCCTACGTCGACAGCAAGTTCCCCGAGTCGCTCCGCCTGACGCCGCCGGCCTCGGGGCTGGGTGTCCTGGTGTGGGCCCTGCCGGTGGTGGCGCTGGTGGCGGCCGTGGCCGGCCTGGCCGCTGCCTTCCGGCGCTGGAGCGCCGAGCCCCTGCCGGCGCCGAGCGACGACGACCGTGCCCTGGTCGAGCGGGCCCGGTCGACCGGGCCGTGACCGCGCCTGCCGCCGACCGCCTCGAGGCCCGGGCCGCGCTGGAGCAGGAGCGCGAGTTCCTGCTGCGCTCCCTCGACGACCTCGAGCGGGAGTGGGCGGCGGGGGACCTGGCCGACGACGACTACCGGGCGCTCAAGGACGACTACACCGCTCGGGCGGCCCGGGTCCTGCGTGCCCTCGACGGCGCCGACCCCGAGCGGGCGGCGACGGCGCCCGTCCCGCCGCCGGCGCCGGCCGGGCGTGGCCGGGGGCGGACCCTGCTCGTCGCCGCCGCCGTGGCCGGCTTCGCCGTGGCCGCCGGGCTGGCCGTGGCCTCGGCGGCGGGCTCTCGGCTGCCCGGTGACACCCTCAGCGGAGAGATCCGCGAGACCAGCGCCTCGCGGCTCCAGCAGGCCGCCGCCCTGGCTCGCGACGGCGAGCTCACCGAGGCGCTCCGCCGCTACGACGAGGTGCTGGCCGACGACCCGGACAACGTCGAGGCCCTGTCCGAGCGGGGCCTGCTGGTCATCTCGGTGGCCTCGGCGACCGAGCGCCCGGCCCTGGCCGCCGACGGCCGGGCGTCGATCGAGCGGGCCCTCGAGCTCCGCCCGGGCAGCCCCCGGATCCTGTTCTACCGGGGCCTGGCCCTGCGTCTCGAAGGCGACGACGAGGCCGCCACCGAGGCGTTCCGCCAGGCACTGGCGGCTGACCCGCCGCCGGCCCTGCGCCAGGCCATCGAGGACTTCCTGGCCAGCATCGGTGAGCCGGCGCCGGCGCCGGCGCCAACCCCGGCGCCGGCGCCCGCCGACCAGCCCTGAGGCCGCCCGGCGTCGGAGGCCGGCGTGTCGGTCAGGGTCCGGCGCAGAACTACTTGAGCGGTCCTGTGGAGAACCCGGCAGGT
>JAHWJR010000094.1:3757-7201 GCA_019348335.1 Actinomycetota bacterium | reverse complement strand
CCTGTTCTTCGAGAGCCGTTCCATCACCGACGCCGGGTGGGAGCGCTTCGGCGACGGCGACCCCGCCGAGGGCTGAAGCCGGCCGAACCGGTTTCGCTGCCGGCCACCGGCGGCCCGGCGCCGGGCTCAGGAGGACACCGCCGTGCGGTCGCCGGGAGGCTGAGGAACGTGGGCGCCCAGGGTCGGCACCATGTCGTTGAGAAAGTAGGCCGTCTCTGCGTGCTGGCTCCGGTCGAGGCCCTCCAGCTCGTCCTCCGCGCTCACCCGGATGCCCATGACGGCGTCGATGAGCTTGGCCAGGGCGAGGGACACGACGAGGGAGAAGACCAGCACGGCGGCGCTGGCCACCACCTGGGCCACCATCAGCTCGGCACCGCCGCCGAACAGCAGGCCGTCGGCGCCGGCCTCGTTCACCGACACGTCGGCGAACAGGCCCAGCAACAGCGAGCCGAGGAGGCCGCCCACCAGGTGGATCCCCACCACGTCGAGCGAGTCGTCGTAGCCGAAGCGGAACTTGAGGTTGATGGCGAACAGGCACACCATCCCCGCCGCGGCCCCGATCAACAGCGGGCTGAGGCCCCCGACGAAGCCGGCACACGGCGTGATGGCAACCAGGCCGGCCACCACGCCGGAGGCGGCGCCCAGGGTGGTGGCGTGGCCGTCCTTCAGCCGCTCGCACAGCATCCAGGCGAGCATCCCGGCGGAAGCGGCCAGGAAGGTGTTCATCAGGGCGGTGGCGGCCACGCCGTCGGCGGCGAGGGCAGAGCCGGCGTTGAACCCGAACCAGCCGAACCACAGGATTCCCGTGCCCAACATGGTGAGGGGAAGCGAGTGGGGCGGCATGGCCTCGGCCCGCCAGCCCCGGCGCCGGCCCAACACCAGCACCAGGCCCAGGGCGGCGGCGCCGGCGTTGATGTGGACGACGGCGCCGCCGGCGAAGTCGAGGGCTCCCAGGTCGGCCAGCCAACCGCCGCCGAAGACCCAGTGGGCCACCGGGGCGTAGACCAGCACCAACCAGGCACCGATGAAGACGAGGTAGGGGCCGAAGCGCATGCGGTCGGCGGTGGCGCCGGTGATGAGGGCCGGGGTGATGACGGCGAAGGTCATCTGGTAGGCGGCGAAGAGCACGAAGGGGATGGTCAGGTCCAGCGCCGGCTCGGCGCCGACACCGGACAGGCCCAGAAAGTCGAGGTTGCCCAGGATCCCGCCGTTGCCGGCGTCGCCGAAGGCCAGGGAGAAGCCGATCAGGGCCCACAGCACGGCCACCAGGCCCATGGCGGCGAAGTTCTGCATGAGCATCCCCAGCACGTGCTTGGAGCGCACCATGCCGCCGTAGAACAGGGCCAGGCCCGGGGTCATGAACAGCACCAGTGCGGTCGAAACCAGCATCCAGGCGGTGTCGCCGGTGTCCATCGGTGTCTCTCCTGCCCTCGGCGGTCGCTCCGGTCAGGGTGACGAAGGCGTGTTGCCGGAGGGTTTCACCGAGGTGAACGCTCGCCTACCAACTCCGGCTACCCGCCGGTGCGCCCCCCGAGGTGCTCGGCGAGGAAGCGCTCCATGGCCCGGTACAGGTCGAGGCGGTTCTCCGGGTTGGCGAAGCCGTGGCCCTCGTCGTCCTTGACCAGGTACTCGACGTCGACCCCCCGTTCCGCCAGCGCGGCCACGATCTGGTCGGCCTCCTGCTTGGTGACCCGGGGGTCGTTGGCGCCCTGCACCACGAGCAGCGGCGTGCGGATGGCGTCGACCCGCGACAGGGGCGAGCGGGCCCACAGGTCGGCCACCACCTCGTCGTCGGGCTCCTCCTCGGTGCCGGGATCGCCGACGTAGCGGTACCACGAGCCCTGGAGGAAGGGCCGCCAGTAGGGCGGGAACGATCGGACCAGGGTGACCAGGCTGGAGGGCCCCACGTAGTCGACGGCGGCGGCGAACACGTCGGGGGTGAAGGTGACCCCCACCAGGGCGGCGTAGCCACCGTAGGAACCGCCGTAGATGGCCACGCGTGACCGGTCGGCGTAGCCCTGCTCGACGGCCCACTCGACGCCGTCGATGAGGTCGTCGTGCATCTTGCCGGCGAACTCCCGCTCGGCGGCGTGGGTGAAGGTTTTGCCGAACCCGGTGGAGCCCCGGTAGTTGACCTGCAGCACGGCGTAGCCACGGTTGGCCAGGAACTGGGCCTCGGGGTGGTAGCCCCAGGTGTCGCGGGCCCAGGGGCCGCCGTGGACCAGCAGCACCAGAGGCAGGCCCTGGGGCTCGACACCGAGAGGGAGCGTCAGGCAGCCGTGCAGGGTCAGCCCGTCGCGCGCCGGGATGCGCACGGTCTGCATGGGGGCAAGCTGGGCGGGGTCGAGCTGGGGCCGGGGGCGGAAGAGGAACTCGGCCTCGCCGGTGGCGGTGTCGAGCAGGAAGGTGGCGCCGGGGTCGCGGTCGTCGTCGAACGAGACCACCCACCGCTGCTCGTCGTCGTCGAGGGAGATGCCGGCGACGTCGCCGTGGTGGAGGGCGGCCGCCTGAGCCCACTTGCGCTCGAACTCCTCGTCGAAGAAGGTGACCTCGAGCCGGTCGACCATGGCCACCACCGCCAGCAGTTCATCCGTGCGATCGCGCAGCACCGGGCCACCGATGTCGACCTCGGAGTGCTCGTACACGATCGATTCCTCTGCAGTAAGGAGATCGAGGCGCACCAATCGGGTGAGGTCGGAGTCGCGGGCGGAGCCCACCCACAGGGCGGCGCCGTCGGGGGTGAAGCCGTAGACGTTGCCCTCGTCCTCGTTGGCGTAGACGGTGAGCCGGCGGAAGTCCTCGTCCTCGCCGCCCCGGACCAGGATCTCGGTGTCGCCCTCGGGGGTCTGGGCCGAGGCGGCCAGCAGCCGGCCGGCGGCGTCGGTGTGCCAGCCGGCCACGTTGCCCGGGTTCTCCGCCACCATCTCCAGCTCACCGCTGCCGAGGTCGAGGCGGTGGACGTCGAAGCAGTGCGGGTCCCGCCGGTTGAGCGAGACGAGCACGTGGTCGGGGTCGTGGTGGGGGACGTCGACGATGCCCGCCCGCACCCCCTCGAACGGCGTCAGGTCGACCGAGGCCTCGTCGGGACGGGCGAGATCGGCGGCGTGGACGTGGAAGTTCTCGTTGCCCCCCTGGTCCTGGGTGTACAGGATCCGCTTGGAGTCCCTGCTCCAGAAGTAGCTGCGGATGCCCCGGGTGTGGTCGTGGGTCACGCACACGTCGTCGTCGGCCCCGACAGTGCGCACCCACACGTTGAGGCGACCGTTCTCGGGCGCCAGGTACGACAGGCGGCTCCCGTCGGGACTGATCTTGCCGGCGGCCTTCTCCGGGTTCTCGAAGAAGTGCTCCAGGGGGATGAGCGGGGGCAGCGACAAGGGGTCCTCCGGGACGAGCGGTCAGGGGGAGAGCGAGGTGGGAAGGCTACGGAAGAACCGCGATCGGGGC
>JAHWJR010000094.1:0-3657 GCA_019348335.1 Actinomycetota bacterium | reverse complement strand
GAGCGGTCAGGGGGAGAGCGAGGTGGGAAGGCTACGGAAGAACCGCGATCGGGGCATGGCCTGGCAGCCTCGTGCCGTGGCCGCCTCGAGGGTGGATGCGTCGACGTGGGCGGCGAAGCCCACCACCCGGGCGCCGGCGGCCACCACGTCGGCGAGCACGTCGAGCACCCCGGGCCGGTCGAGGTCGACCACCACCACCTCGGCCTCGGATGCCGCCGCGACCAGGGCGGCGGGCCGGCCCACGAAGGTGACGTCTGGCGCCGCGGCAGCCAGCTTGGACCGGTCCATGAGGTCGGGGACGTAGGCGACGACGGTCATCATCGCTCCCCGGCGGTCGGCTTGTGCCCGTGGCGGGCCAGGTGGGCGCGGGCTTTGACCACGCCCCACAGCAGCCCCACCTCGTGCAGCGAGGGGTCGACGTCGGCGAAGGTCCGCGGCGTCAGGCCGTAGTCGTCGTCGGGGAAGTGGCGCTCGTCGTACGCCTCGCGGACCACCGGTGGCACCCCGGCGGAGCGCAGCACCTCAGTGGGCCGGCGCACGGCGCGGCGCACGATGCTCAACGGGTTGGTCCACTGCTCGTCGACGTCGGTCGCCAGCAGCCGCCGGAGCTCGGGCACCACGTCGGCGACGGCGTGCCTGCCCTCCTCGCCGGCCCGGGCCATGACCTCGGGGTCGGCCGACCCCGACCACTCGATCAACCGCTGGCGGACGGAGCGCTCGACCCACGCCGGCAGCGCCGCCTCCACGGCCACGGCCAGGCGCTCGCCGATCTCGTGCTCGTCCTCCACCGTCCCATGGTGCCCGCCTAGGAAGCCGATGCGGCGGACTGGAACTGCCGCAGCAGGTACGGGGGGACCTCGTCGAGGGTGCAGAACAGCTGCACGGCGCCGTGGACCACCTCTCCCTCCAGCGGGCACGGGAAGAAGTCCCGGCCTGGGAGGGCGACGCCGGCGTCGCCGAGCGGGCCCAGGTCGAACACCACCCGACCGTCCCGCACGGTGACGTCGGAGCCCACGGTCTGGCCGGCGACGGTCACCTCGGCCCGACCGGGCAGGAGCCGCAGGTCGGCGATGTTGCCGGGAAGGGTCTCCTCGAGGTCCTCCTCGGTGATGGTCGCCATGAGCGCGGCGCTGTCGATGCGCTCGAGGTCGACCTCCCCGTCGACCAGGGCCTGCCGGGACACCTCGATCCCCCGCACGTCGACCCGGACCGAGTCGACGCGCACCTCGGGCCGGGCCACGTCGTCGAGGACGACCACGAGGTGCTCCATCCGGCCCGTGCCCAACACCCGGGCCACCACCGGGAACGACCGGAGGGTGGCGTCCACGGACCCGGCCTCGGGCACCTCCCTGGCCACCCGCTCCTCGACGCCCTGCTCGATGCGGGGTGGCACCACCACCTCGGCGGCGGTGAGGGCGACCAGGCCGGCGAGGACCGCCAGGACGAGCAGTCTCACCCGGCAGCCAGCCCGGCGTTGAGGTTGCCGGAGCGGAAGCCCTCGAGGTCGAGGGTGACGTAGCGGTAGCCCGCCGCCCGCACGGCGGCCACCACCTCGTCGCGCCGGCGCACGGCCGCCGCCAGGTCACCGGCGGGAAGCTCGACTCGGGCCAGGTCGCCGTAGTGGCGCACCCGCAGCTGGCGAAAGCCCAGCCGGCGCAGGCCCGACTCGGCCTCGGCCACCTCCCGCAGCACCCCCAGGGTGACCGGGGTCCCGTACGGCACCCGGGAGGCCAGGCAGGCGGCAGCCGGCTTGTCCCACGTCACCAACCCGAGGGCCCGGGAGGCGGCGCGGACGTCGCCCTTGGTGAACCCGGCGTCGACCAGGGGGAAAGCGGCGCCGCGCTCGGCGGCGGCCTGCTGACCGGGCCGGTGGTCACCGAGGTCGTCGAGGTTGACGCCGAGCACGACGGTGGCCTGCTCGGTGGCCGCCACCGGAGCGAGGGCGGTCATCAGCTCGGCCTTGCAGTGGTAACAGCGCTGGCCGTCGTTGAGGGTGTAGGCCGGGTCAGCGAGCTCGTCGGTGACCACGGGGCTCCAGCGCAGTCCCCACGCCGCCGCCAACTCGGCGCAGTGACGCTCCTCCTCGGGCGCCAACGACGGCGACACCGCGGTGAGCGCGCCCGCCCGCTCGGGGCCGAGGGTGTCGTGGGCCACGAACGCCAGCAGCGCGGAGTCGGCCCCACCGCTGAAGGCGACCACCACCCGCCCCAGCCGGCGCAGCTCCGCCCGTAGGGCGTCGATGCGGTCGGCGATGTCGGCCACGGTCATGACGACAGTGTGCCTCGCGGAGGTTCGTCGCCTGCCACCACCCGCTGTGGACCAAAGCGTTACGATCCCGTGCCGAACACACTGCGTACGTTCGTCACCGCGCCGGGCGAGGTTGGCCGGCCCGAGACACAAGGAGATGCCATGAGCGATCGATCGCCCCAGTGGCGGGTGCCAGCGGCGCTCGCCGCGCTCAGCCTGCTGGCCGCCGCGTGCGGCGGCGGAAACGGAACCGACACGACCGAGGGCGGTACCGACACCACCGCCGCCGAGGGCACCACCACCGCGCCGCCGCAGAACGAGGGAGACGGCACCCTCAAGATCGGCACGCTGCTGCCCGAGACGGGCTCGCTGGCCTTCCTCGGCCCACCGGAGTTCGCCGGCGTCGATCTCGCCGCCCAAGAGATCAACGAGGCCGGGGGTGTCCTGGGCCAGCCCATCGAGGTCATCGACGGTGACTCGGGCGACACGTCCACCGACATCGCCAACCAGACCACCGACCGCCTGCTCAGCCGGAACGTCGACGTGATCATCGGAGCGGCGTCATCCGGAGTGTCGTTCACGGTCATCGACAAGATCACCGGGGCCGGCGTGGTCCAGTTCTCCCCAGCCAACACCTCTCCCGACTTCACCGACTACGACGACGACGGGCTGTACTTCCGCACCGCTCCCTCCGACGTGCTCCAGGGCCGGATCCTCGGTGAGCTCATCATCGAGGAGGGCAACGCCACCGTTGGCATCGTGGCCCTGCAGGACCCCTACGGGGAGGGCCTGGCCGAGAACGTGGCCAAGACCATCGAGGACTCCGGCGGTGAGGTGGTCGCCACCGAGATCTACGACCCCCAGGCGCAGAACTTCGACGCCGAGGTCCAGGCGCTGGTCTCCGCCGACCCCGAGGCCATCGTGGTCATCGGCTTCGACGAGTCGGCCCGGATCATCTCGACCATGATCGAGCAGGGGATCGGCCCCGACGACAAGAACGTGTACACCGTCGACGGCAACACCGGGAACAGCCTCGGTGAGCAGCTGCCGGAGGGCGCCCTGGAAGGGATCAAGGGCACCGTCCCCGGGGCGGAGACCAGCGAGGAGTTCCGCCAGCGCCTGCTCGACATCGACCCCAACCTCGAGGACTTCGTCTACGCCGGTGAGGCCTACGACGCCGTGGTGGTGAGCGCCCTCGCCGCCGAGGCGGCGCAGAGCGACGCCGGCCGCGACATCGGCGAGAACATCGTCGACGTCACCCGCGAGGGCGAGAAGTGCACCACCTTCGCCGAGTGCAAGGAGCTGCTCGACGCCGGTGAGGACATCGACTACGACGGCGTCAGCGGGCCGATCGAGCTCGACGACGTGGGCGACCCCACCTTCGCCAGCATCGGCATCTACACCTTCGGT
>JAHWJR010000093.1:2104-7204 GCA_019348335.1 Actinomycetota bacterium | reverse complement strand
GCCACGTCGAACAACGGGGTGCGGGCCTCGGTCCCGAACAGGGGGCGGTAGCGCTCGTCGTCGGGGTGGGCGACGAGGGCGACGCAGGCCGGGAGCAGCTCGGGCCGGGTCGTGTCGACGTGCACCGGCTCCCCGCCGGCGTCCCGGAAGGCCAGGCGGTGGTAGGCGCCCGGGCGCTCCCGGTCCTGGAGCTCGGCCTGGGCCACGGCGGTGCGGAAGTCGACGTCCCACAGCGTGGGCGCCTCGGCGGCGTAGGCCACGCCCTCGTGGAGCAGGCGTAGGAACCCCCGCTGGGAGGTGCGCCGGGCCTTCTCGCCGATGGTCGTGTAGGTGAGGTCCCAGTCGACCGACAGGCCCACGGTGCTCCACAGCTCGTGGTATGCCTTCTCCAGCTGGACGGTCACCTCGGCGCACAGCTCGACGAAGTTGGGCCGGGAGACGGGCACGGGGCGCTTGGGCGGCGGTTGCTCGGGCACGAAGTCCGGGTCGTAGGCCAGGGTGGGGTCGCAGGTGACGCCGAGCATGAGCTGCACCCGGCGCTCGACGTTGAGCCCGTTGTCGTCCCAGCCCATGGGATAGAACACCTCGGCACCGCGCATGCGCCGGAACCGGGCGATGGTGTCGGTGTGGGTGTAGGAGCACACGTGCCCCGGGTGCAGCGCCCCGCTGACCGTGGGCGGGGGAGTGTCGATGGAGTACACCTCGTCGCGGCGCCGGGTGCGGTCGAACGCGTAGGTCTGCTCGTCCGCCCACCGCGCTGCCCACTTCTGCTCCAGCCCGGCGAGGGAGGGCTTGTCCGGGACGGTGGCCATGGGGGCACGCTACCGCCGGGCCCCGGTGGCCGAGGAGCGTTTACCGCGTCCTCTAACCTCGCCCGGTGCTCCGCCTGCACGACACGGCCACCGGTGCGGTCCGCCCCTTCGAGCCCCGCGACGCGGGGCGGGTGGCGATGTACGTCTGTGGCCCCACCGTCTACGACGTGCCCCACCTGGGTCACGGGCGCTTCGTCCTGGTGTTCGACGTGCTGCGCCGCTACCTCGAGTGGAGTGGCTACGAGGTCCGCTACGTCTCCAACATCACCGACGTCGACGACAACATCATCCAGCGGGCCAACGCCGAGGGCCGCAGCGAGTCGGAGGTCGCCCTCCAGTACGAGGCGGTGTGGTACGAGGCCACGGACGCCCTGGGGGTGCGCCGTCCCGACGTCGACCCCCACGCCACCGCCTACGTCGAGCACATGGTCGGCCTGGTCGAGCAGTTGGTCGAGCGGGGCTGCGCCTACGAGACCGGTGACGGGGTGTACCTGTCGGTCGAGTCGGTGCCGGGCTACGGCCTGCTGGCCCGCCAGTCGCTCGACTCGCTGCAGTCCGGCGCCCGGGTGGAGGTCGACGACGAGAAGCGTTCGCCGGTCGACTTCGCCCTGTGGAAGAAGGTCAAGCCGGGGGAGCCGTCGTGGCCGTCCCCGTGGGGACCGGGGCGCCCCGGGTGGCACACCGAGTGCGTGGTGATGGCGCTCGACCTGCTCGGCGACGGCTTCGACATCCACGGAGGCGGCCAGGACCTGGCCTTCCCCCATCACGAGAACGAGCGGGCCCAGGCGGTGGCCATGGGCCGGAGCTTCGCCCGCCACTGGGTGCACAACGGCTGGGTGATGGTCGGGGGCGAGAAGATGAGCAAGTCGCTCGGCAACTTCACCTCGCTGGTCGACCTGCTCGAGCGGGTCGACGGGCGGGCCTACCGGCTGCTCGTGCTCCGGTCGCACTACCGCTCGCCGCTGGAGGTCACCCCGGACACGACGGCCGACGCCTCCTCGGCGCTGGAACGGCTCGACAACCTCGTCCGGCGGGCGGCGGCGGAGGCCCTTCCCCGCGCCGCCCCTGACGTCGGCGCTCTCGACCGGTTCCGGACGGCCATGGACGACGACCTCGACACGCCGGCGGCGCTCGCCGTGCTGTTCGACGCGGTGCGCCAGGCCAACAGCGCCCTGGACGCCGGCGACCCTGCCGGCGCCGCCCCGCTGGTCGCCACCGTGCGGGAGCTGGCGGAGGCCATGGGACTCGTCCTCGGCGGCGACGACGAGGCGGTCGACCCGGACACGGCGGCGCTGGTGGCCGCCCGCGACGAGGCGCGCGCCGGGCGGGACTGGGCGGCGGCCGACGCCGCCCGTGACGAACTGGTGGCGCGGGGTTGGGTTGTCGAGGACACGCCCGCCGGCACGCGGGTGCGACGCCGGCGGAACTAGGAGGCCGGGAGCTCCCCGACCTGCCTGGCCCGGGGCGGGCTGCTACTCGCCCGTCGCGCCGGGGAGGACGGGGGGAACGCCGACCTGCTCGAGGTCGACGCCGACGCCACCGAGCTCACCCTGCTCGAGGCACCCCGACACCCCGGCCAGGTCGAGCCCCGCCTGGGAGCCCTCGTCGTCCTGCACGTCGATCTGGGCGCCGGCGCCGGGAAGTGCGCCTTCGAGCTCGGCCTCGAGCTTGGGCAGCTCCTTGCGCGACCGCCGGCTCTCGACCGGTTGGGCCTGCTCGCCACTCTCGCTGCGGGAGAACCGCAGGGCGACGCCGGCCAGGCCACCCAGTCGCCGGCCGGAGGCGGCCTGCAGCTCTTCCTCGCCGCTGCCAGCGGACCCCTCGACCACCGCTCCCGTGCCGTCCTCGTTGCCCTGGCCGGCTCCCTCGCCGCCACCCGGAGCACCGCAGGCCGACGCGTCCTCGGTCTCGCTCGTGGCCGCTGCCTCGTCACCGTCGTCGGCCGCGGCGGTGGAGCTGGGCGCCGGCGGCGGGGGAGTGGTGTCGGCCACCTCAACGGTGGTCGGCGGGGCGTCGGTGCTCGCCGGTGCCGCCGGCTCGGCGGCGGCGGAGACCATCGGCGTGGTGGAGGTGGGCTCGCCGCTGCCGGAGCCGGCCACGTAGGCCCCACCGGCACCCAGGGCCAGCACGCCGGCGGTGGCGGCCGCCGCCGCCTTCTGGGCCCACGCCCCCTGCGCCCACGCCAGCGCCTTGGCCGCCTTGCCCGCCGCCACCGGTGCCGCCGAGGTGGCGAGCCCGGCGCCGAGACCGGACGCCCCCAGGGCGCTGCCGATCACCAGGGGGACGGGCACCGCCGCCCGGCGCAGCGTGCTGCCGAGGTCGGCGAGCTCGTTCTTGCGGACCTGGCAGGCGGCGCACCCGGCCAGGTGCTGGTCGACCTTGGCCAGGTCGCGGGGCGACAGCCCGCCACCGACGTAGGCGCCCAGGCGGTCGACCGTCGTCTGGCACAGGGGTGGCGGCGCCTGGCGCAGGTGGGCCTGCAAGAAGCGCTCCCGCAGCCCGGCCCGGGCCCGGACGGCCAGCTGGGCGGCGCCGTTGGCCGACAGCCCGAGTCGCCGGGCGGCGTCCTTGGTGGGCATGCCCTCGACCTCGGTGAGCCACAGCACCGACCGCCACCGCTCGGGCAGGTTGCGGAACGCCTCGGCGACCAGCACCGCCTCTTCGTCGCTGCTCAGGTGCTCGGAGGGCGTCGGGGAGGTGCACTCCACCTGGGCCAGGTTCTCCTGCTCGGTGGGGCGGGTCCGGTTGGTCTTGCGGATGTTGTCGAGGGCGGCGTTGCGGGTGGCGGTGAGGAGGTAGGACCGAAAGGAGCTGCCGTTGGCGAGGTGCCCGGCCCGCACGGCGACGAGGACCCGGGCGAACGCCTCGGCCACGGCGTCGGCGGCATCGTCGGCGTTGCCGGTGACGGTCTGGCCCAGGCGCCACGCGGCCAGGGAGTGGCGCTCGTAGAGCTCGGCGAAAGCGCTGTCGTACCCGGCGACCACACCGTCGACCAGCTCGGCGTCGGTGAGCATCAGGGACCTCCTCTGTGCTGCCCGCCAACACCCTACGTGGTCGCAGCGTAGATGCCTAGCGACCCGACCGTGGTGCACGCCGTTGGGTCCGCCGACGGGCGGGCCGGCGGCCGGCCCCTTACCCTGGCTCTGCCCGAGGGAAGCAGGAGGACGAGATGACGCCGGCGGCGAAGGCGATGGCACTGGGATGGGCGGTGGTCGTGTTCCTGTCCGCGTGCAGTGACGCTTCGAACGGCTCGGGGTCGGCCAGGCCCGATCCCGCCTCGGTGGAGAAGGGCAGGGCGGTCTGCGCCGGGTTCTTCGACGACCTGAGGGCCACGCCCGAGCGGGTGGAGCAGGCCCGAGAGGCGAGCCCGCAGCTCGGTTCGATCATGGAGCGGTTCGCCGAGGTGGTGGCCGAGCGTGACGCCGGCGTGACCCCGGTGGAGGAGCTCGAGGCCCGGGCCAACATGGCCAAGGCCGGCCTGGAGATCGTGTGCGCCGACGACTTCGGGGTCGTCCCGCCGGCGGGCTACGCCGATCCGCCGCCGGACGACCCGACGCCGGTCGGGTCCGGCTGAGCCCCTGCCGTTCTGGCGGTGAAAGCGGTGCGTTCTCCGCCTCGGTCCCGCCGCCAGAACGAGGCGATGGGCCTAGACGCCCCGCTCCCGGTCCTGGCGCTCGGCGGCCCGGGCGGCGTAGGCGAGGATGATGGCCGGCGCCAGCACGATCGAGCCCACCACCAGGCAGGCCGTCACCACGGCGGACACCCCAGGCGTGAACTCGGTGGTCAGGCCGATGGCGAACACCACCCCGGCGGCCAGGAACAACAGGTAGCCGACCCGCTTGCCCCGTGAGGCCAGCTTGGCCAGGCGGGCCCGCCGCTCGCGGACCGGGTCGACAGCGCCCATGTCAGTGGTCGGACACCGAGGTGAACCGGAACGAGCGCAGGCGCAGGGCCGGCGCCCGGGTCTGGCTGGTCCCGTCGACGGCGACGCGGAGGAGCTCTCCCACGCCGTCGCAGCTCGCCAGCGCCTCGAGGATGGACTGGTTGTAGCGCAGGTTGCGCACCGCCGGCCCACGCTGCCCGCCGTCGATGCGGAACGTCCCGTCGCGGGTCATGCCCGTGAGCAGCGTCTGCTTGGGGTTCAGCGTGCGGGTGTACCAGAACCGGGTCACCATCAGCCCTCGCTCGACCCCGGCCACCAGCTCGTCGACGCTCGAGCGCCCCGGCGCCATCACCAGGTGGCGGGGGAGGGGGCCCCACGGGTTGGGCGCCGGCAGGGCGTGGCCGG
>JAHWJR010000093.1:0-2004 GCA_019348335.1 Actinomycetota bacterium | reverse complement strand
TCGCCGCTCCCTGCGGCGTGGCGTCGTTGGTGGAGGCGACCCCGATGCGGGCGCCCGTCACCACCCGCACGGCCACCACGGCGTCGTCGCCGGCCACGTGCTGGTGCACCTCGCTACGGGCGAAGCGGGTGAGCCCGCCCCAGGTCCTGGTGACCTGGGCCTCGACGTCGTCGGCCCCGCTCAAGCCCAGGGCGGCGTCGAGCACGGCGTGCAGCCGGTCGGCCCCCAGCGCACCGGCGCTCACCCGGCGCCCACCTGGACGTCGCGGAAGCGGGCGGGGACGGCGCCGTGCGCCACGCGGCCGCCCTGCCCGGGCTGGCCCTTGCCGCAGTTGGGCAGGCCCCACGCCTTCCACAGCCCCGGACCGCCGAGGGCGTCGAGGGAGCCCCAGAACGACGTGGTGCGGCCCCCGTAGGTGCCGTTGCGCACCACCCGGCCCAGGCGGCCGTGGCGGATCTCCCGGCCCCACTCGGTGCCGAACTGGAAGTCGACCCGGCGGTCGTCGATCGACCACGAGCGGTTGGTCTCCAGGTAGATGCCGGAGTCGACCCCGTCCAGCAGCTCGTCCAGCGACCGGGCCTCGCCCGGGAGGAGGGAGACGTTGGTCATGCGGATGAGCGGGAGGTGGGCCCACGACTGGGCCCGCATGGTGCCCCCCGAGCGGTCGAGGCCGATGGCGGCCGCCGTCTCCCGGGACGACAGGAAGTCGCGGAACACGCCGTCGGTCACGATGGGGGTGGAGGTGGCGGCCACGCCCTCGTCGTCGTAGCCGAAGCTCCCGAGGGCGCCGGCGGTGGTGGCGTCGGCCACCACGTTGAGCAGGGGCGAGCCGTAGCGCAGCCGGCCCCGGTCCTCCGGGGTGAGGAACGACGTCCCGGCGTACGCCGCCTCGGACCCGAGCACCCGGTCGAGCTCGATGGCGTGCCCGATCGACTCGTGGACCTGGAGCGACACCTGGCTGCCGTCGAGCACCAGGGTGGTGGTCCCGGCCGGGCACGGGTCGGCGGCGAGCAACTGCACCGCCTCCTCGGCCACCCGGGGCGCCTGGCCGACCAGGTCGAGCCGGCGCACCAGCTCGTAGCCCTCGCCGCCGAAGTCACCGCCGAAGGAGTTGGGGTACGAGCGGGTCTGGGTCTCGTGCTCGCCCACGGCGGTGGCGGCGATGCCGGCCCCGCAGTGCACGACGCGCTGGGCCACGCTGGTGCCCTCGCTGGACACGAACCGCGAGCGCCGGCGCCAGGCGTGGAACCCGCCGGTGGCCACCGACGCCCCCGGGACGGCGACCATGGCGCGGGTGGCCCGCACCAGCAGGTCGAGCTTGTCGTCGAGGGGAACGGCGAAGGGGTCCTCGGCCAGCGGCGTCTCCCACCAGCCCTGCACCGGCTCGACGTCGGCCAGGGCGACCGGCGAGCGCTGGAGCGCACGGCCGGACTCGGCCACCTCCACGGCCAGCCGGGCGGCCACCTCGACGTCCGCCGGCTCGGGGACGCCGGTGGAGGCGAAGCCCCAGCAGCCGTGCTTCACGACCCGCACCCCCACGCCGGCCGAGGACGACACGCCCACGCCCTCCACCTCGCCGTTGCGCACGGCCAGGTGCTCCTCGTCGAGGTCGAGGAAGCGGGCGTCGGCGTAGGTGGCGCCGGCGGCGAGGGCGACCTCCACCGCCCGCCGGGCAAGCGTCTCGGCCTCAGCCGGCAGGGTCACGGGGAACCTCCGGCTCGGGCTCCTCGGGCTCCTCGGGCTCGTCCGAGTCGTGGGCCTCGTGCGGCTCCTCCGACGCCTCGGGCTCGTCGGCCCCATCGACGTCACCGAAGTCGTCGAAGTCCTGAGGCACCTCGGTGGCAGCCTGGCGGCGGGACTTCCTTCGCCGCCTGCCGCCCGGGCGGGGGGGCCGGCTCTGCGCCGGCGGTCCGACGAGGGGCGGCAGCAGCCGGAACACGAGGTTGGCCAGGCCGACGGCCAGGATCAGGTCGCCGAAGGAGACGACCTCGCGCAGGGCGGGCA
>JAHWJR010000010.1 GCA_019348335.1 Actinomycetota bacterium | reverse complement strand
TCGTGATCGTGGTCGACGAGCTCAACGACCTGATGATGGTGGCGGCGCGCGACGTGGAGGAGTCGATCTGCCGGATCGCCCAGATGGCCCGGGCGGTGGGGATCCACCTGGTCATCGCCACCCAGCGGCCGTCGGTCAACGTCATCACCGGGGTGATCAAGGCCAACATCCCCGCCCGCCTGGCCTTCGCCGTGTCCAGCCTGGCCGACAGCCGGGTGATCCTCGACCAGGCCGGCGCCGAGCGGCTGGTGGGCCAGGGCGACATGCTGCTGCTGGGCGCCGCCTCGTCGACGCCGCGGCGCATCCAGGGGGCCTGGGTGGGCGAGGACGAGGTGGCCAAGGTGGTGGCCCACTGGCGCCGCCAGTCGCCCTCGGTGTCGTACACGCCCGGGGTCGAGGGCACCGACGAGCTGCTCGCCTCGGGCACCGACTCCGGCCCGGCCGGTGACGACGACGACCTGTGCCGGGCGGCCATGGAGCTGGTCGTGCGCTCGCAGCTGGGGTCCACCTCGATGCTGCAGCGCAAGCTGCGGGTGGGCTTCGCCCGGGCGGGCCGGCTCATGGACCTGCTCGAGCAGCGGGGCGTGGTGGGTCCCTCCACCGGCTCCAAGGCCCGGGACGTGCTGATGACCCCCGAGGAGCTCGACGAGCTCCTTGCCGGTAGCGACGCCTCCTGAGGGGGCCGTTCGCCGCTGCGGCGGGTAGGGTCGCCGCCGGGGTGCCGGGAAGCCTGGTCGGCGAGATGTCTCGCCGACCCCGGACAGGAGCCCGTTCGATGACCGCCGCCCCCGCCGCCTGCCACCCCGCCTCCCGGCGGGTCACCTAGAGCCGGCGAAGACGTGCTCGCCCTCCTCCTCGCCCTCCACGCCGTCCTCGCCCTCGCCGCTCCGGCGCTGGGCCGCCGGCTGGGCCCGCGGGTGTTCCTCGTGTGCGCGCTGGCGCCGGGCGCCACCGCGGCGTGGGCGGCGACGCAGGCCGCCGGCGTCCTCGACGGGTCGGCCACCACCCAGGTGCTTCCCTGGGTGCCCGGCCTGGGCCTCGACCTGGCCCTGCGCCTCGACGGCTTCGCCCTGCTCATGGTGGCCCTGGTCTCGGGCATCGGGGCGGTGCTCTTCGCCTACAGCCGGTGGTACTTCTCGCCCCGCCCCGGGCTGGGCCGCTTCGCCGGGGTCCTCACCGCCTTCGCCGGCTCCATGCTCGGCGTGGTCCTGGCCGACAACCTGCTCTTGATCTACGTGTTCTGGGAGCTGACCTCGATCACCTCCTACCTGCTGATCGGCTTCGAGGACGAGAAGGGGTCCGCTCGCGCCGCCGCCCTCCAGGCCATCCTCGTCACCGGCGCCGGCGGGTTGGCCATGCTCGCCGGCTTCGTGATCGTGGGCCAGGCCGCGGGGACCTACTCGCTGTCGGGCATCCTCGCCGACCCTCCCGGCGGGGGAGTGGTGGGCGCCGGCCTCGTCCTCGTGCTGGTGGGGGCGTGCACCAAGTCGGCCCAGGTGCCGTTCCACTTCTGGCTGCCGGCGGCCATGGCGGCGCCGACGCCGGTGAGCGCCTACCTGCACTCGGCCACCCTGGTGAAGGCAGGCGTGTACCTCATCGCCCGCTTCGCGCCGGCGTTCGCCGCCGGCCACGCCTTCTGGCGCCCCCTGGTCATGGGCCTCGGAGTGGCCACCATGCTGCTCGGGGGCTGGAGAGCATTGCGCCAGCACGACCTCAAGCTGCTCCTGGCCTACGGCACGGTCAGCCAGCTGGGGTTCATGGTCGTGCTGGTGGGGGCCGGCATCCCCGAGCTGACCTTCGCCGGCGCCGCCCTCATCGTCGCCCACGGGCTGTTCAAGGCGGCGCTGTTCATGGTCGTGGGCATCGTCGACCACCAGGCCCACACCCGCGACCTGCGGGTCCTCTCCGGCCTCGGGCGGCGGATGCCGGGGGTGGCCGCGGTGGCGGCCGTGGCCGCGGCCTCGATGGCGGGGGTCCCGCTGCTGCTCGGCTTCCTCTCCAAGGAGGCGGCCTACGAGGGCCTGCTCCACGCCCATCTCGGCGTCGGCGGATCGCTGGCCCTGGCCGGAGTGGTGGTCGGGTCGGTGCTGACCTTCGCCTACGGAGCCCGCTTCGTGCTGGGCGGCTTCGGCGCCGGGTTCGGCGAGAGCGCCGGTGGCGGCGACCCCGTGGGGCCCGACGTGGCCAGGCCGGCGCCGGCGTTCGTGGTCCCGGCCGCGCTGTTCGCCGTGCTCACCGTGGTGGCCGGGGTGGCGCCGGCGCTCGTCGACCCCCTGGTGGGTGGCGGCGCCGGCGCGCTCGACGCCGCCGCGGGCAAGGCCCATCTGGCGCTGTGGCACGGGTTCACGCCGGCCCTGGGGCTGTCGGTGCTGACCCTGGCCGCCGGCGCCCTGCTCGTGGCCGGCGCCGGCACCGTGGAGCGCGTCCAGGCGCGGCTGGCCGGCGCGCCCTCGGCCGCCGGGGTCTACTCCTCGGCCCTGGTCGGGCTGAACCGGCTGGCGGACCGGGTGACCGCCGTGCTCCAGAACGGGTCGCTGCCCGTCTACCTCGGGGTGATCCTGCTCACCGTCCTGGCCCTCCCGGGGCTCGCCCTGTTGACCCGGACCCGCCTGCCCGGCGGCGTCGTGGTGGGGGAGTCGCCGCTGCAGGTGGTGGTGGCCGGGGTGGTCCTGGCCGCCGCCGTCGGTGCCGCCTTCGCCCGCCGCCGCTTCGCCGCCGTGCTGTTCCTCGGCGGTGTCGGCTACGGCGTGGCCGTGCTGTTCGTCATCCAGGGCGCTCCCGACCTGGCCCTGACCCAGCTGCTGGTGGAGACGCTGGCCGTGGTGATCTTCGTCCTGGTGCTGCGCCACCTGCCCGAGCGCTTCGAGCCGTCGGCGTGGCGGCTGGGCCAGGCCACCCGGGTGGCGGTGGCCGGCGGCGTGGGCGTGTTCGTCGCCGCCTTCTCGCTCGTCGCCGCCGGCGCCCGCACCGCCGAGCCGGTGTCGGGCGCCTACCTCGAGCAGGCCGTTCCCGAGGCCGGAGGCCAGAACGTGGTCAACGTGATCCTGGTCGACTTCCGGGCCTTCGACACGCTCGGGGAGATCACCGTGCTCACCGTCGCCGCCCTCGGGATCGTGAGCCTGGTGCAGGCCGGCCGGCGCCAGCAGGACGAGGCGTGAGGGCGATGGGAGGCAGGGCGATGGGAAAGCGCACCCGGCCACCGCAGTCGCTGATCCTCGACACCTGCCTGGGTGCGGTGTTCCACACCGTGCTGGTGTTCTCGCTGTTCCTGCTCTTCGCCGGCCACAACGCCCCGGGCGGAGGCTTCATCGGGGGCCTGGTGGCGGGCGCCGCCTTCGTGCTCCACTACGTCGCCGGCGGGACCGGGCAGCTCACGCGGGTGGCTCCCGTGGCTCCGTTCGTGCTCATGGGCACCGGCCTGACGCTGGCCGTGCTGGTGGGGATGGGAGCCCTGGTCGCCGGGGGGCAGCTGCTCGAGAGCGGCGTCCTCAGCCTCGATGTGCCCGTGCTCGGCAAGGTGAAGACCACCTCGGCGCTGCCGTTCGACATCGGGGTGTACCTCATCGTCGTCGGCCTGGTGCTGGCCCTCCTCGGCTCGCTCGGCGGCGAGGCCGACCGCCCGGCGGGCGAGCCCGACGACGCTGGCGCCGGCGAGGGGGGCTCCGAGTGATCCTGGTGCTCGCCCTGCTGGTGGGCGCCCTCTACGCCGTGGGCACCTACCTGCTGCTCCAGCGGACCCTGACCCGCGTGGTCATCGGCCTGGCCATCATGGGCCACGGGGCCAACCTGCTGCTCCTGCTGGCCGGCGGGCGGGCGGGTCGGGCCCCGATCGTGGACGGTCCCGGCGCCGGCCCGTTCGCCGACCCGCTGCCCCAGGCCCTGGCCCTGACCGCCATCGTGATCACCTTCGGGATCACCGCCTTCCTGCTGGCCCTGGCCTACCGGAGCTGGCTGTTGCGCAGCGACGACGAGGTGGAGGACGACGTCGAGGACCGGCGCATCGCCCGCCTGGTGCGCCGGCACGAGGAGAACGACTCGTGAGGGCCCTGATCGCCCTCCCCGTGGTGCTGCCGCTGCTGGCCGCCGGCGTGTCGCTGGCCCTCCACCGCCGGCCCGCGGTCCAGCGGGCGCTGAGCGTCGTCGTGCTCGGCGCCACGCTGGTGGCCAGCGTGGCCCTGCTCGTGACCGTCGAGCGTTCGGGCGTGGCCGCGGTGCAGGTGGGTGGGTGGCCGGCGCCGATCGGGATCACCCTGGTGGCCGACCTGTTCGCCGCCATCATGCTGGTGATCTCCACCGTCATGGTGCTGGCCGTGCTGGTGTACGCCATCGGCCACCCTCGCACCCGCGACCACGGGTTGTTCTTCCACCCCCTCTACCTGATCCTCGCCACCGGCGTCGCCGCCTCCTTCCTCACCGGCGACCTGTTCAACCTGTTCGTCGCCTTCGAGGTGACCCTCGGCGCCAGCTACGTGCTCATCACCCTCGGGGGCAGCCGCGACCAGGTCCGCTCCGGCATGACCTACGTCGTCATCAACCTGCTGGCGTCCACGCTGTTCGTCACCGCGGTGGGCCTCGTCTACGCCGCCACGGGGACGGTCAACATGGCTGACCTCGCCGGCCGCGTGGCCGAGCTGCCCGCCGGTGTCCGCCAGGCCCTGGGCCTGCTGCTCCTGGTCGTGTTCGGGGTCAAGGCCGCCATCTTCCCCCTGTTCTTCTGGCTGCCGGACTCGTACCCCACCGCCCCGGCGCCGGTCACCGCCATCTTCGCCGGCCTGCTCACCAAGGTGGGGGTCTACGCCATCATCCGCACCCAGACCCTGCTGTTCCCCACCGACGGTTCGCCCTCGACACTGCTGCTTGCCATCGCCGGCGGGACCATGGTGGTGGGCGTGCTCGGCGCCATCGCCCAGAACGACGTCAAGCGGATCCTCAGCTTCCACATCATCAGTCAGATCGGCTACATGGTGCTCGGGCTGGGCCTGTTCACCGTGGCCGGCGTCGCCGGCGCCATCTTCTACATCGTGCACCACATCGTGGTGAAGACGACCCTGTTCCTGGTGGGTGGCTTGGTGGAGCAGTCCACCGGCACCGGCGCCCTCTCCCGGCTGGGCGGCCTGCTGCACCGCGCGCCGGTGGTGGCCGGGCTGTTCCTCCTCCCGGCCCTGAGCCTGGCCGGCCTTCCCCCGTTCTCCGGCTTCGTGGCCAAGCTCGCCCTGGTCCAGGCCGGCCTCGCCGTCGAGGCCCATACCATCGTCGCCATCAGCCTGCTGGTCAGCCTCCTCACCCTGTTCTCCATGACCAAGATCTGGGCCGGGGTGTTCTGGGGCGCACCCGAGGAGGTGCCGCCGCTGGAGGCCGCCGCCGGGGACGGCCGCCTGTCGTCGCCGGCGCTGATGGTGGCGCCCACCGCCGCCCTGGTGGTGCTGAGCCTGGTCATCGCCGTCGCTGCCGCGCCGCTGTGGGACCTGAGCGAGCGGGCGGCGGCCACCCTGGTCGACCCCGCCCCCTACGTCGAGGCGGTGCTCCCATGACCCGGACCCCGTCGATCCCGCTGCTGGTGTGGCTGGTGGCGGTCTGGGTCGCCCTGTGGGAGCAGGTGAGCCCGGCCAACGTGGCCTCCGGCCTGGTGGTGGCCCTCGTGGTCCTCACCCTGTTCCCCCTCGGACCCCGGGACCGTTCCGCTCGGGTGCGCCCGGCGGCGGCGTTGCGCTTCCTCGTCTACTTCGCGTGGAAGCTGGTCGAGGCCAGTGCCATCGTGGCCTGGGAGGTCGTCACCCCCCGCAACCGCATCAACGAGGGCATCGTGGCCATCCCCATCCGGGGCGTCTCCGACGTGGTCATCACCGTGGTGGCCAATGCCATCTCGCTCACGCCGGGCACCCTCACCCTCGAGGCCCGGCGGTCGCCGGCGGTGCTCTACGTCCATGTCCTGCACCTGCGCGACGTCGAGGAGGTGCGCCGGGAGACGCTGCACCTGGAGGCATTGGCCATCCGGGCGTTCGGCCCTCCCGAGGTGGCCGCCGCCCTGGCCTCGGAGGGCGACTCGGCAGTCGCCAGCCCGCCTCCCTCGACAGCGACCCGGGCGCCTCGGTCCGGTGGGCAGGAGGGGCGCCCGTGACCCTGGTCACCGAGATCGCCTTCGCCGTGCTGGCGCTGTCTGCCCTGCTGTGCACCGTCCGCCTGGTGCGGGGCTCGTCGCTGGCCGACCGCATCGTCGCCCTCGACGCCCTGCTGGTGGTCATCGTCAGCGGCATCGCCGTGCACGCCGCCCGCACCGGTGAGGGCACCTACCTCGACGTGCTGGTGGTCATCGCCCTCCTGGGCTTCGTGGGCACCACCACGGTGGCCCGCTTCATCGAGCACCGGGGGCCCTAGGTGGACAGCGTGGGAGACGTGATCGCCGCCGCCCTCATCCTCGCCGGGGTGGGGCTGAGCCTGCTGGCCGGCATCGGGCTGCAGCGCTTCCCGGACGTGTTCGCCCGCATGCACGCCGCCACCAAGCCCGCCACCCTGGGCCTGATCCTCGTCCTCGCCGGCGCCGGCCTGCGGGTGGGCAACCGGGGCGACGTGGCCAAGCTGGTGCTGGCCGCCGCCCTGCAGTTCGTCACCGCGCCGGTGGCCATGCACATGGTGGGGCGAGCGGCGTACCGCGCCGGCACCGAGCTGAGCCCGGCCACCACCGTGGACGAGCTGGGCGAGTCGGGAGTCGCACCGCCGGGCCCCGTCGACGGGGCCGCCGAGGCGCAGCGGTAGGGTGGCCGGCGTGGCCAGGAGCTTCTGGGTGGAGACCCTCGGTTGCCCGAAGAACCAGGTCGACTCCGACAAGCTGGTCGGCACCCTGGCGGCCGACGGCCTGGTCGCCGCCGACGGGCCGGGCGACGCCGACCTGGTGGTGGTCAACACCTGCGCCTTCATCGAGGAGGCTCGGGCCGAGTCGGTCGAGACCGTGCTCACCCTCGCCGGCGGGCGCCGGCCCGGGGCCGAGCTGGTGGTCACCGGCTGCATGGCCGAGCGCTACGGCGACGAGCTGGCGTCGGCGCTTCCCGAGGCCGACGTGGTGGCCGGCTTCGGCGTGCCCGTGCACCTGGGGCGCCGGCCGGGCCCGTCGCCGGCGCCCTCCATGGACCTGCTCGAGCTGCCCCGCCCGGCGGCGTCGGCGCCCTGGGCCTACGTCAAGGTGGCCGAGGGCTGCGACCGGGCCTGTGGGTTCTGCGCCATCCCGTCGTTCCGCGGGCCCCAGCGCAGCCGCTCCTTCGAGGCCGTGCTCGCCGAGGTCGACACCCTGGCCGACGGGCGAGGGGGCGTTCCCGTCGCCGAGATCGTGCTGGTGGCCCAGGACCTGGCCGCCTACGGGCGCGACCAGGGGAGCGGAGCCCGCCGGATCGTCCCCCTGGTCCGGGCCGTGGCCGAGCGGGTCTCCCGGGTGCGCCTGCTCTACCTGTACCCCTCCGACCTCACCGACGGGCTGGTCGAGGCCGTGTGCGACAGCGGGGTGCCCTACTTCGACCTGTCGCTCCAGCACGTGTCCCGACCCCTGCTGCGCCGCATGCGCCGGTGGGGTGACGCCCCACGGTTCCTCGCCCGGATCGACGACATCCGCCGGCGCCAGCCGGAGGCCGCCTTGCGCTCGAGCTTCATCGTGGGCTACCCGGGTGAGACCGAGGGCGACCACGACCAGTTGCTGTCGTTCCTCGACCAAGCCCAGCTCGACTGGTGCGGGTTCTTCCCGTGGTCGCCCGAGGACGGCACCTACGCCGCCGGCCTCGACGGCCGGGTCGACGGGGGCCTGGTCGCCGAGCGGCTGGCCGAGTGCAGTGAGCGCCAGGACGCCATCACCGCCCGCCGGCGTGACGCCCTGGTCGGCACCGAGGTCGAGGTGCTCGTCGACCGCCCCGGCGTCGGTCGCACCTACCGGGAGGCGCCGGAGATCGACGGGATCGTCCACCTCCCCGAGTCGCTGGTTCCAGGGAGCCTGGCCACGGTCCGGGTGACCGCCGCCGCCGGCCCCGACCTGGTGGCGGACGGGGCGGTGGGCCTGGCGCTCGACGCGCCGGCGTGACCACCTCGTTCGGTCCCTCGGCCCTGGCCACGCCGGCCAACGCCGTCACCCTGGCGCGGGTGGCGTTCACGCCGCTGTTGCTCGCCGTCATCGTGTCGTCGGGGCCGTCGTTGGCCGTGCTCGGCGCCTGGATCCTCCTCAGCGCCACCGACGGCGTCGACGGCTACCTCGCCCGCCGGCACGGGACCACCCGCTCGGGCGCCTTCCTCGACCCCCTTGCCGACAAGCTCCTCGTCCTCGGGGCCATGTTCGCCCTCGTCGCTCGGGGCCTGTTCTGGTGGCTGCCGGTGGTGATCATCGCCGTGCGCGAGGTGGCCATGAGCGGCTACCGGAGCTGGGTGGGGCGCCAGGGCGTGTCGGTGCCGGCCCGGTCCTCGGCCAAGGTCAAGACCGTGGTCCAGGGGGTGGCGGTGGGTCTGGCCCTGCTCCCGGTGGTCGCCGACCACCACCTCTGGATCGCCCGGGCGGTGCTCTGGGTCGCCGTGGCGCTGACCGTGGTCAGCGGTCTCCAGTACCTGCTCGACGGCGCCCGGGTCCGCGCCGGCGCCTCCCCGGAGGCCGACCGCGGTGCGCTGTGAGGTCGTTGCCGTCGGGACCGAGCTCCTGCTGGGCCAGATCGTCGACACCAACTCGGCCTGGATCGGTGAGCGGCTGGCGAGGGCCGGCGTCGACTGTCACTTCCAGACCCGGGTGGGCGACAACATCGAGCGCATCGTGGTCGCCCTCCAGGTGGCGCTGGGGCGCAGCGACGCCGTGGTGGTCTGCGGCGGGCTCGGTCCCACGCCCGACGACGTCACCCGCGAGGCGCTGTCCGTGCTCCTGGGCGTCCCCCTGGTGCGCGACGACGAGGTGCTGGCCCGCATCCGGGCCCTGTTCGGCGGACGGGGCCGGGCCATGGCCTCCAGCAACGAGCGCCAGGCCGACGTCCCGGTGGGGGCCACGGTCATCGAGCAGCGGCGGGGGACGGCGCCGGGGCTGATCTGTCCCCTCGGGTCGGCGGGAGGCGCCGGCGCACGCCCGGACGGCGCCGGCGGCTCGGTGATCTACGCCGTGCCCGGCGTCCCCCGGGAGATGACCGAGATGGTGGAGCGGGCGGTGGTGCCCGACCTGGAGGCCCGGATGGGCCAGCGGTCGGCCATCGTGAGCCGGGTGCTGCGGGTCTGGGGCGAGGCCGAGTCGGCCCTGGCCGAGCGACTGGCGCCGCGCCTGGCGGCGCTGGATGCGGCCGGCAACCCGACCATCGCCTTCCTGGCCAGCGGGATCGAGGGCATCCAGGTGCGCATCACCGCCAAGGCGACCACCGCCGAGGCCGCCGCCGCCGTGCTCGACGCCGAGGAGGCCGAGTTGCGGTCGGTGCTCGGCGAGCAGGTCTTCGGCGTCGACGACCAGACCATGGAGTCGGCGGTGGCCGGCCTGCTGGGCGAGCACGGGCTGACCCTCGGGCTGGCCGAGTCGATGACCGGCGGGTTGATCGCCTCCCGGCTCACCTCGGTGCCCGGGGCGAGCACCTGGTTCCGGGGTGGGGTGGTCTCCTACGCCGGCGAGGTGAAGTTCGACCTGCTCGGCGTGCCACCGGGCCCGGTCGTGTCCGAGCCCGCCGCCCGAGCCATGGCCGAGGGCGCCCGGCGGGTGCTGGGCGCCGACGTGGGCCTGGCCGTGACCGGTGTCGCCGGCCCCGGCGACCACGAAGGGGTGCCCGCCGGGACAGTGGTGGTGGGCGTGGCCCTCGCCGAGGCCTCCGAGGCCTCCCGGCTGCGCCTGCCCGGGGACCGCGTCACGGTCACCCAGCTCGGCGCCATCTCGGCCCTCGACGTCCTGCGCCGGCGGCTGCTGCACCAGGCCGGCGAGGCCTCCGGTTGATGCGGTGCGCACTCACCGCTAGGGTCCGCCTGGGCTGGAGTACCACAGAAGTTGCGACGCTGAGGTGCGCCGACACATGGAGAACCCTGACATTCTACTTCGGCCCGAGTTTCTCGTGTCGATCTTCGCCATCCTGGCCGTCACCGGCCTGGCGCTGTACTTCACGCGCCACGACCGCCGGAGGCCCGAGTCACCGTCGGCCCCCGTGCCTCTGGCCGACCTCGGCCCCACCCGGGCCCGGGTCGAGCAGAAGAGCGCCGGCAAGCAACCTGCCGGCAAGGCCACGACGTGTTCCGCCGAGCCCGGTGCCAGCACCACCCCGGTGTTCGCCGAGGCGTCGGCCCTCGACGGGCCCAAGGTCACCTTCGCCGACGTCGCCGGCCTCGACGAGGCGGTGGCCGAGCTCCGTGAGGTCAAGGAGTACCTGACCGACCCCGGGCGGTTCCGCCGGCTGGGTGCTGAGCTGCCCCGGGGCATCCTGCTGTGCGGCAACCCGGGCAACGGCAAGACGCTGCTGGCTCGGGCCCTGGCCGGCGAGGCCGACGTCCCGTTCTACTTCACCTCGGCGGCCAGCTTCGTGGAGCAGTACGTGGGCCTCGGCGCCGCCCGCATCCGGTCCCTGTTCGACGAGGCCAAGCAACAGGAGTCCGGGGCCATCGTGTTCATCGACGAGCTCGACGCGGTCGGCGCCAAGCGCAGCGGCAGCGGCCACGGCGAGCGGGAGTTCGACCACACGCTCAACCAGCTGCTGGTCGAGCTCGACGGCTTCGCCGCCACGTCGGGCGTGGTCATCCTCGGTGCCACCAACCGCCCGGAGCTGCTCGACACCGCCCTGGTGCGCCCGGGGCGCTTCGACCGCCGCATCCACATCGACGTCCCCGACCTCGCCGGGCGGATCGCCATCCTGCGGCTCTACGCCGAGCGGCGCCCGTTCTCCCGCCAGGTCGACTGGGCCGACGTGGCCACGCAGACCACCGGGCTCAGCGGGGCCGAGCTGGCCAACATCGTCAACGAGGCGTCCCTGCTGGCCGCCCGCCGGCACCGCACCAAGATCACCGCCGACGAGGTCGAAGAGGCAGTGGCCCGGGTGTCGGGCGGGGCCCGCACCTCCCGGGTCATCGACGAGGACGAGAAGCGGCTCATCGCCTACCACGAGGCAGGCCACGCCCTGCTGTCGCTGCTGCTCAAGAACGTGAAGATCCCGCCCCGGGTGTCGATCGTGCCCCGGTCCGCCGGCAGCCTGAAGTCGCCGTGGTCGTTCGGTGACGACCGCAGCACGCTGACCAAGCGCGAGCTCATGGCCCGCCTCATCGTCCTGCTCGGCGGGCGGGCGGCCGAGGTGGCCACCTTCGGGGAGCCCAGCACCCGGGCCGAGGACGATCTCGACGATGCCGCCAAGCTGGCCCGGCGGATGGTCGAGCGCTGGGCCATGACCGGGCGCTACGAGCTGGCCGGCCGCGACGACGACGCCGTCACCCGCTCGCGCACCGAGTCCCGGTCCGAGCCGGGGGTGGCCAAGCTGCTCTCCCAGGCCGAGCAGATCGCCCGCTCCATCCTCCAGGACAACGGCGCTCGCCTGGCGGCGCTGGCCGAGCGGCTGATGCACGACGAGACCCTCAGCGTGGCCCAGATGGCGGAGGCGGCGGGGCTGCCCGACCCCGCGCAGGAGCGGCTGGCGGCGCCCGATGGCGCCGGCGCCTCGGTCTTCGACGGCGTCTCCACGCCGGTCACCCAACTGCACGGCTGAGCCGCCGCCGGCAGCGCCTCCGGCCCTCCCGCCGCAGTCGCCTGAGGCGGATCGGGCGGTGCCGGTCCGGCTGTTCGTGGCCGTGCGGCCGCCCCCGGAGGTGGTGGCGGCGCTGGCCGCCCTGCCCCGTCCCGAGCGGCCGGGGCTGCGGTGGACGCCCCCGGAGCAGTGGCACGTGACGCTGCGCTTCTTCGGGCCGGTCGACGCCGAGCAGGCGGAGGCGGCGCTGCGGGGGGTGGGCGAGGCGGCACGGGCCGCGCCGCCGGCGCCGGCCCGGCTCGGCCCCGAGGTCGGGCGCTTCGGCCGGCGGGTCCTGCACGTGCCGGTGACCGGTCTCGAGTCGCTGGCCGCCGCCGTGGCCGCCCGCACCGCCGGCGTGGGCCGGCCACCCGATCCCCGGCCCTTCACCGGGCACCTGACGCTGGCCCGCAACCGGGGGAGCGCCTCGCTGGCCACCCTCACCGGCGCCGGCGTGGAGGCCCGGTGGCAGGTGGGCGAGGTGGCGGTGATGGCCAGCGTGGCCCAGGCGGCGGGCACGCCGAACCGCTACGAGACGGTGGCCGCCTTCCCGCTGACGGGTGCTTGAACGAACGGGCGTTCGGAGGTAGCGTCGGAAGTCACACCCATGTGATTTGTCACACCCCGTTCGTAGGGTGGTGCCCACGTCGGACCTCCGAGGTCCCCAGCCCGTCACGCGACAGAGACAGGAGCAACAAGGTGGATCGAGACCAGGCCCTCAAGATGGCGATCAGCCAGATCGACAAGCAGCACGGCAAGGGCTCCATCATGAAGATGGGCGAGAAGGGCACCATGGACATCGAGTCCATCTCCACCGGCGCCCTCGCCCTCGACCTCGCCCTCGGCATCGGGGGCCTGCCCCGGGGCCGGGTCGTCGAGGTCTTCGGGCCCGAGTCGTCGGGCAAGTCCACCCTGGCCATGCACGTGGTGGCCGAGGCCCAGCGCAACGGCGGCATCTGCGCCTACATCGACGCCGAGCACGCCATGGACCCGGTCTACGCCCGGGCCATCGGCGTCGACGTCGACGAGCTGTTGATCTCCCAGCCCGACACCGGGGAGCAGGCGCTCGAGATCGTCGACGTGCTGATCCGCTCCGGTGCGCTCGACGTGGTGGTCATCGACTCGGTGGCCGCGCTCACGCCCCGGGCCGAGATCGAGGGCGAGATGGGCGACGCCCACGTGGGCCTGCAGGCCCGGCTCATGTCCCAGGCGCTGCGCAAGCTCACCGCCAACCTCAACAAGTCCCACACCATCTGCATCTTCATCAACCAGCTGCGGGAGAAGATCGGCGTGATGTTCGGTTCTCCCGAGACCACCCCCGGCGGGCGGGCGCTCAAGTTCTACTCGTCGGTCCGTCTCGACATCCGCCGCATCGAGGCGATCAAGGACGGCGTCGAGGTGGTGGGCAACCGCACCCGGGTCAAGGTGGTGAAGAACAAGGTGAGCTCGCCGTTCAAGATGGCCGAGTTCGACATCATGTACGGCAAGGGCATCAGCCGCGAGGGTTCACTGCTCGACGTCGGGGTCGAGCTGGGCATCGTCAAGAAGTCGGGCGCCTGGTACACCTACGAGGGCGAGCAGCTGGGCCAGGGACGGGAGAACGCCAAGACCTTCCTGGGCGACAACCCCGAGCTCATGGTCGAGATCTCCGAGCGCATCCGGGTGGCGGTGGGCATCGACGCCGGCAAGGAGGGCGCCGGTGACGTCGTCGACCCCGACGACCAGCCGCTGCGTCTCGACTGATCCGTCCTCGCCTCGACGCGCCGGAAGGGCAAAAGGAGGAGTTCGGGGGTGTGGTGTCGAAATAGGTGCAGTGATGGCCATGACGACACCCCCCACCGCAACCACCTCCGCCTCCCCGAACCACCACACCGGGCACGACGTGCTCAAGGTCTCCAGCAAGTCCAGTCCCAACTCGGTCGCCGGCGCCGTCGCCGGTGTGGTCCGGGAGTGCGGCACCGTCGAGCTCCAGGTCGTGGGGGCGGGTGCGCTCAACCAGGCGATCAAGGCCCTGGCCATCGCCCGCGGCTACGTGGCCGACAGCGGCCTCGACCTGGTCTGCGTGCCCACCTTCGCCGACATCGAGATCGACGGCGAGCGCCGAACCGCCATCCGCCTGGGCGTCAGCGACCGCCACGCCGAACAGCCGGTCACCGGGCGCCAGCTCCGGCTGGCTGCCGAGGTCGACGACGACGACTAGCCGGCGACGGCCGGTCCCGCCGGCTCTAGCCTGGGCCGGGTGAGCCGCCGCTACGCCATCCGCACGTTCGGATGCCAGATGAACGTGCACGACTCCGAGCGCATCGCCGGCCTGCTCGAGGCCGACGGGCTCGAGCCCGCCGACGACCCGGCCGACGCCGACGTGGTGGTGCTCAACACCTGCTGCATCCGGGAGAACGCCGACAACAAGCTGTACGGCAACCTCGGCCACCTCAAGACGGTCAAGGGCGCCCGGCCGGGGATGCAGATCGTGGTGGCCGGGTGCCTGGCCCAGAAGGACCGCGAGTTGATCCAGCAGCGGGCACCGCACGTCGACGTGGTGCTCGGCACCCACAACGTGGGGTCCGCCGTCGAGCTGCTCCACCGGGCCGAGCGCGACGGTCCGCTCATGGAGATCCTGGAGGAGAGCGACGCCTTCCCCTCGGCACTGCCGGTCCGACGGGATCTGCCGTGGTCGGCGTGGGTGACCATCCAGATCGGCTGCGACAACACCTGTGCCTTCTGCATCGTGCCGTCGGTGCGAGGGGCGGAGCTCAGCCGTCCCTTTGCCGAGGTGATGTCCGAGGTCGAGCAGTTGGTGGACGCCGGCACCGTCGAGGTCACCCTGCTGGGCCAGAACGTGAACTCCTACGGGCGCGACCTCACCCGGGCCCGGCGGGCGGCGGGGGAGCCGGTGCGGGCCCGGCCCCTGTTCGCCGACCTGCTGAGGGCGCTGGGCGAGGTCGAGGGGCTCCGCCGGGTCCGCTTCACCAGCCCCCACCCCAAGGACCTGCGTCCCGAGACCATCACCGCCATGGCCGAGACCGGGGTGGTCTGTGAGCACCTGCATCTGCCGTTGCAGGCGGGCAGTGACCGCACCCTGGCCGCCATGCACCGGGGCTACACCGGCGAGCGCTACCTGGAGAAGCTGGCCCAGGCCCGAGCGGCCGTTCCCGACCTGGCGGTGACCACCGACCTCATCGTGGGCTTCCCCGGCGAGACCGACGACGACTTCGAGCGCACCCTCGAGGTCGTGGCCGCCGCCGAGTACGACAGCGCCTACACCTTCGTGTTCAGCCCCCGGCCCGGCACCGAGGCGGCTGAGCGGGTCGACGACTTCGTGCCGCCCGAGGTGACCGCCGAGCGCTTCGAGCGGCTGCGGGTGGTGGTCGAGCGCAGCGCCCTGGCCCGGCATCGGGCCCGCGTGGGCCGGCGCGAGGAGATCGTGGTCGAGGGCCCGAGCAAGAAGGACGACGCCGTGCTCAGCGGGCGCACCCGCCAGAACAAGCTGGTGCACTTCCGCTGCCCGACCCCCCTCGCCGCCGGCACCTTCGCCGACGTGGTGGTCACCGGTGCCGCGCCGCACCACCTGGTCGGCGAGCTGGCCGCGGTCACCGCCCGGCCCCGTCACCGCACCCGCATCCCCGTCGCCGTCGCCGGCTGAAGCCCGAGTCCGTGCCTCCCGGCCGTCACCTCGTCCTGCTCGGTGCCACCGCCACGGGCAAGTCGGCGCTGGCCCTGGAGGTGGCACGCCGGCACCCCGACGTCGAGTTGGTCAACCTCGACTCGATGCAGGTGTACCGGGGCATGGACATCGGTACGGCCAAGCCCACCCCCGCCGAGCGGGCCGAGGTTCCGCACCACCTCCTCGACCTGGTCGACCCCGCCGAGGACTTCTCCCTCGCCCGCTTCCAGGCCGCCGCCCGCTCCACCCTGGCCTCGATCGAGGCCCGCGGCCACCGGGCCGTGCTGGTGGGGGGCACGGGGCTGTACGTGCGAGCCGTGGTCGACGACCTGCAGCTCCCGGGGCGCTTTCCCGAGGCCCGCGCCGCGCTCGACGCCGAGCCCGACACGGCGTCGCTGCACCGCCGGCTGGCCGAGCTCGACCCCGTCGCCGCCGGCCGCATGGAGCCGACCAACCGCCGGCGGGTGGTCCGGGCCCTGGAGGTGACGCTCGGCAGCGGGCGACCGTTCTCCTCCTTCGGTCCCGGCCTGGACGCCTACCCGCCCTCGCCGCTGGCCCAGGTGGGCCTGCGCCTCCCCCTCGACGCCCTCGACGCCCGCATCGCCCGGCGCTTCCGGGCCATGCTCGACGCCGGGCTGCTCGACGAGGTGCGGGCACTGCTGCGCCGGCCCGGCGGCCTCTCCCGCACCGCCGGCCAGGCCCTGGGCTACCGGGAGCTGGCCGCCCACCTCCAGGGCCGGTGCAGCGTGGAGGAGGCTGGCGAGGAGGCGGTGCGTCGCACCCGGCGCTTCGCCCGCCGCCAGCTGCGCTGGTTCCGCCGCGACCCCCGCATCGAGTGGCTCGACGCCGGCGAGAACCCCCTCGCCCTGGCGCCCCGTCTCCTGGGAGACTGCCTGCAGTGCAGCTGAGCAAGCACCATGCCCTGGGCAACGACTTCCTGGTGCTGCTCGACGCCCAGTGCCGCTGGTCGGTGGACGGCGCCACCGCCCGGGCGCTGTGCGACCGCCGCCGGGGCGTGGGGGCCGACGGGCTCCTGCGGGCGTCGGCGGGCACCGACGGGGCCGACGTCGACATGACGCTGTGGAACGCCGACGGCGGGCTGGCCGAGATGAGCGGCAACGGCATCCGCTGCCTGGGCCAGGCCATCGCCCGGGCCGGCGGGACGGCCGAGCTCGACCTGGTGGTGCGCACGGCCGGTGGGCCCCGGCGGCTCCACGTCGGCGCCGGGCCCACGCCGGGCACGGCGTGGGTGGAGGTCGACATGGGCGCGGCCGACAAGGGACCGGCGGGGTCGGCCCCGGCGTCCGCCCCCGTCCTCGAGGCGGCGACCGTCGACATGGGCAACCCTCACCTCGTCCTGCTGGTCGACGACCCGGCGGCGGTCGACCTGGCGGCGCTGGGTCCCGCCTGCCAAGGCGAGTTCGAGGACGGCATCAACGTCGAGGTGGTGGCTCCCCGCCCGGGCCGTACCGACGCCCTCGACCTGCGGGTGTGGGAGCGCGGCGCCGGCCTCACCCAGGCCTGCGGCACCGGTGCCTGCGCCGCCGTCTACGCCGCCCACGGGTGGGGCCTGGTGGGCGCCCGGGTGCGGGTGAGCATGCCCGGCGGCGAGCTCGACGTGGCCCTGGGCGACGACGGCGTCTCCCTCGCCGGGCCGGCGGTCCACGTGGCCGACGTCGAGGTCCCCGTCCTGCCCCTGCCCGGCGTCGGCGGAGCGGCATGGTCCTGATCGAGCGCTCCTTCCGGGAGCGCATCATCCTGGTCGGCGTCACCATTCCCCCCACCACGGTGGAGGAGACCGAAGCCCACCTCGACGAGCTGGCCCTGCTGGTCGACACCGCCGGCGCCGACGTCGTGGCCCGGGTGGTGCAGCGCCGGAACGCCCCCGACCCGGCCACGTTCGTGGGCAAGGGCAAGGCCGCCGAGCTGCGGGACGTGTCCCTCGAGGTCGACTCCGACACCGTGGTGTTCGACGACGAGCTCAGCCCGGCCCAGAGCCGCAACCTGGAGAAGCTCCTCGGCCGCACCGCCATCGACCGCACGGCGGTGATCCTCGACATCTTCGCCCAGAACGCCCGCACCCGCGAGGGCAAGGCCCAGGTCGAGCTGGCCCAGCTGCGCTACCGGCTCCCCCGGTTGCGGGGCCGGGGCCTGTCGCTGTCGCAGCAGGCCGGCGGCATCGGCACCCGGGGGCCGGGCGAGACCCAGCTCGAGGTCGACCGCCGGCGCCTGCTCCGGCGCATGACCACCCTCGAGACCGAGCTGGCGCAGCTCGAGCGCACCCGGCGCACCCAGCGCAAGGCCAGGAGCCGGGGGCGCAACCGCAGCGTCTCCATCGTGGGCTACACCAACGCCGGCAAGTCCACCCTGCTCAACCGCCTCACCGAGGCCGGCGTGCTGGTCGAGGACCGGCTGTTCGCCACCCTCGATCCCCGGGCCCGGCGCCTGGAGCTGCCCGGCGGCGAGGCCGTCGTGCTCTCCGACACGGTCGGCTTCGTGCGAAAGCTCCCTCACCAGCTGGTGGAGGCCTTCCGCTCGACCCTCGAGGTGGTGGCCCAGTCCGACCTGCTCGTCCACGTGGTCGACGCCGCCGCCCCCGACCCCGACGCCCACATGCGGGCGGTGCGGGCCGTGCTCGACGAGATCGGCGCCGGCGAGGTCCCCGAGCTGCTGGCGTTCAACAAGACGGACGTCTCGCTGGAGTCCAAGCGGCTGGCCGACCACCACCCCGGCTCGGTGGCCGTCTCGGCCCTGACCGGGGCGGGGATCGACGACCTCGTCGGCGCGGTGGCCGACCGGCTGCGGGCGCTGGAGACCGTGGTCGAGCTGGCGGTGCCCTACGACCGGGGCGACGTGGTCGCCGCCCTGCACCGCGAGGGCGAGGTGCTGGTCGAGGTGCACGAGGCCTCCGCCACCCGGCTCCGGGCCCGGCTCGACGCCGCCGCCGCCCAGCGCTTCGACGAGTTCGTTGTCAGCGACTGAGGGGCGGGCGCCGGTCGTGAGCCCCGGCTTCATCCCGCCGGCCTATCCCTACGATCGGCTGGCGCCCCTGACCGCGGTGGCCGAGGCCCACCCCGGGGGCGCCGTCGACCTGTCGGTGGGGACGCCGCACGACCCGCCCCCGCCGGCGGCGGTGGCCGCCCTCGCCTCTTCGGGCACCGAGCGGGGCTACCCGCCGTCCATCGGGACGGCGACCCTGCGGGAGGCGGCCGCCGGGTGGCTGCGGCGCCGGCTGGACGTCGAGGTCCCGCCTTCTGCGGTGGCGGTGTGCATGGGCACCAAGGAGCTCGTGGCCGGCCTGCCCCACTGGCTCCGCCTGCGCACCCCCGACCGCGACCGGGTCCTGTACCCGGCGGTGAGCTACCCGACCTACGCCATGGGCGCCGTCCTCGCCGGGTGCCGCCCCGTGCCCGTGCCCCTCGACGGGCAGTGGCGACTCGACCTTTCGGCGGTCAGCGCCGAGGACGCCGAGCGGGCGGTGTGCCTGTGGTCGAACACCCCCGGCAACCCCGCCGGAGGCCTCGACGACCTGCCGGCGCTGGTGGCGTGGGGCCGCCACCACGGCGTCCCCGTCCTCTCCGACGAGTGCTACGTGGAGTTCACCTGGGACGGTCCTCGCCGCAGCGTGCTCCAGTCGGGCAGCGAGGGCACCCTCGCCGTCCACTCGCTGTCGAAGCGCTCCAACCTCGCCGGCCTGCGGATCGGGTTCTACGCCGGTGACCCGGAGCTGGTCGAGTACCTGTCCGAGCTGCGCAAGCACGCCGGCTTCATGGTGCCGGGGCCGGTCCAGGCCGCTGCCGCCGCCGCCCTCGGCGACGACACCCACGTCGACGCCCAGGCCGAGCGCTACCTCCGTCGCCTCCGGCGGTGCCGGGACATCCTGGCCCGGGGCCTCGGTGTCGACGTGCCCCTGCCCGGCGGCAGCTTCTACCTGTGGGCGCCTGCTCCCGGCGGTGATGCCTGGGGGTTCGCCGAGCGGCTGGCCACCGAGGCGGGCTGCCTCGTCGCCCCCGGCGACTTCTACGGCCCCGCCCCGGGTCACGTGCGCATGGCCATGGTCCAGCCCGACGACCGCCTCGAGCTGCTGGCCCGTCGCCTGGGCGTGGAGTGACCCCGCCGGCGCCCGGCCACCCTGCCGGCGCCGTCCCGGCACTACCCTGCGCCGGATGAGCGACCTCGCGTCCCAGATCGACGAGCTGTGGGAGCACCGCGCCGAGTTGGAGCCAGGCGACTCGGATGCCGGCGCGGTGGTGCTGGAGGCCGTGGGGCTGCTCGACACCGGCGAAGCGCGGGTGGCCGAGATCGGCGCCGACGGGGAGGTCGTGGTCCACCAGTGGCTGAAGCGGGCCATCCTGTTGCTGTTCAAGCTGTCCCGGCTCGACACTGTGGAGCTGGGCCCCTTCGAGTTCGCCGACAAGGTCCCGCTCAAGGGCGGCTACGCCGCCGCCGGGGTGCGGGTGGTGCCCGGGGCCTCGGCCCGGTGGGGCTCGTTCCTCGACCGGGGCGTGGTGCTCATGCCGAGCTACGTCAACATCGGGGCCCGGGTCGGGGCCAACACCATGGTCGACACCTGGGCCACGGTGGGCTCGTGCGCCCAGATCGGGGCCAACGTCCACCTCTCGGGAGGCGTGGGCATCGGCGGGGTGCTGGAGCCGGCCCAGGCGGCGCCGGTCATCGTGGAGGACGACGTGATGATCGGCAGTCGCAGCATGATCACCCAGGGCGCCCGGGTGGGGCGGGGCAGCGTGCTGGCCGAGAGCGTGATCCTCAACCCCGGCATCCCCGTCATCGACGCCACCACCGGCGAGGAGGTCAGCCGGGGGGTGGTCCCGCCGTGGTGCGTCGCCGTCCAGGCCAGCCGGCGCCGCGAGTTCCCGGGCGGCGAGTTCGGGCTGCCGTGCGTGCTCATCCTGCGCCGGCTGGCGGAGGGCGAGCGCCACGACAAGGCCCGGCTCAACGAGATCCTCCGCACCCACGGCGTCAACGTCTAGGGCGATGACCATCGACCTGCTGGCCCTGACCGCCGAGCTGGTCGACGTTCCCTCGGTCAGCCATCACGAGCGCCAGCTGGCCGATCACCTCGAGCAGCGCCTGCGGGCGGTGCCGTGGCTCACCGTCGACCGGGTGGGTGACGAGGTGGTGGCTCGCACCACGCAGGGGGCCCCGCACCGGCTGGTCCTGGCCGGGCACACCGACACCGTCCCGGCCAACGGGAACGAGCGGGCCCGCATCGAGGGCGACTGCCTCCACGGCCTGGGGGCGTCGGACATGAAGTCGGGGCTGGCCGTGTTCGTGGCCCTGGCCACCGGCGTGGCCGACCCGGCCGTCGACGTGACCTACGTCTTCTACACCGCCGAGGAGGTGGAGAGCCGCCACAACGGCCTGGCCCGGCTCGTGCGCGAGCGCCCCGACCTGGTGGCCGGCGACGCCGCCGTGCTCGGTGAGCCCACTGGCGGCGTGGTGGAGGCGGGGTGCCAGGGCTCGCTGCGCCTGGCGCTGACCCTCGCCGGCCGGCGGGCGCACGCCGCCCGGCCGTGGAAGGGGCGCAACGCCGTGCACCGGCTGGGGCCGGTCCTGCGGGCCCTCGAGAACTATGAGCCCCGCCGGCCCGTGCTCGCCGGCTGCGAGTTCCGGGAGGCGCTACAGGCGGTGGCGGTCGAGGGGGGCGTGGCCGGCAACGTGGTGCCCGACCGGGCGACGCTCACCGTGAACCACCGCTTCGCCCCCGACCGTGACGCCGCCGAGGCCGAGGACCACGTCCGCCAGCTGCTCCAGCCGGTGCTCGACCCGGACGACGTCCTCGAGGTGATCGACGTGGCGCCCGGCGCCGCCCCGGGCCTCGACCACCCGCTGCTGCGGGCCCTGGTGGACGCCAGCCCGGCTCCGGTGCGGGCCAAGCTGGGCTGGACCGACGTCGCCCGCTTCGCCGCGCTCGGCGTGCCGGCGTGCAACTTCGGCCCGGGCGACCCCACCGTGGCCCACGCTGCGGACGAGCGGGTCGAGCGGGCGCCGCTCGAAGCCACTTACGCCGCCCTCCTGGCCCTGCTCGAGCGGGGGCCGGCGAGCGACTGACGACGCTGGGCCGTTACCCGCCCGGTCGCAGTCCGGCGGGCAACAGCCGGCGCAGGCGCCACGAGGCGACGCCGGCGGCGGTGGCGAGGAAGGCGGCGGGCACGGCCGCCAGGTAGCGACCAGACCCGTCGCCGTCGTCGGGGAGCTCGAGGATGGCCTCGCCGACGGGTTCGGACGGCTCGGTGGTGGTCGGCAGCGAGGGCGGAGGCGCCTCGGTCGTCACCGGGGGCGGCTCAGGCGCTGGCGCCACCGTCGTGGTCGGGGGCTCGGTCACCGAGGTGCTGGTGGGAGGGGGCACGGCCACGATGGAGGCCGGCGTGGGGGGCGGCGGCGGCGGTGGTGGTGGGGGAGGTGGCGGCGGCGGCGCCTGGGCCTGCACCGCTCTGGCCAGGTTGAGGCGCCCGGCCCCGAAGGTGACGTCGGTCCCCGGCGCCCCGAGGTCGTCGGCGCTGGACAACAGCGTGTCGACCACCTGCTGGGGCGACAGTCCCATGCCCCGGAGCACGGCGGCGGCACCGGCGACGTGGGGGGTGGCCATCGAGGAGCCGACCAGGCAGGCGTACCCGCCGCCGGCGAAGGTGGACACGATGCCCACGTCGATGTCGCAGACCTGGTTCGGGGCGCCGTCACCACCCGGGGCGGCCATCCCCCAGCGGGCCTTGCCGACGCCACTGGCGTAGGCGGGGCGCGTGTCCGACCGGGTGAGGGCGGACACCACGATGGCGGGCTCGTCGGTGAAGCCGCTGCTGCGCACGAAGGAGTTGCCGGCGGCGACCACGGGGATGGCGCCCTTCGACCAGGCGTAGCGCACGGCGTCGACGAACGCCGGCGCCAGGTTCACGTTGGTGGCGATCTCGCCGAAGGACAGGTTGATCACGTCGGCGCCCTGATCGGCGGCGTGGCGGATGCCCTGGGAGACGGCGGTGACCGAGCCGATGCCGTTCCCGCTCAGGACCCTGATCGGCATGATGCGGGCCTCGGGCGCCACCCCGGCGACGCCCACGCCGTTGCCCGTGCTGGCGGCGGCGATGCCGGCCACGTGGGTGCCGTGGCCGTTGCAGTCGTCGACGACCATGGTCGGGCACTCGTCGGGGCTGCGCAGGTCGGGATCGTCGACGAAGGACCGGCCGGGGACCATCTTGGCGGCGAGGTCGGGGTGGGCGGCGTCGACGCCGGTGTCGACCACGGCGATGATCACGCCAGCGCCTCGGCCCGCGCCCCACGCCGCCTCGGCACCGATGGTCTGCAGGCCCCACTGCTGGGCGAACAAGGGGTCGTTGCTGGCGCCGGCAACCGCCGGCACGAGTAGGACGAGCGCGAGCACCAACGCCGTCATGGGGGGAACTCGCTGCACTGTCCTCCTCCCGGTGAAGACCCGGGGGCGCCGGCGGCCCGACCCGCGTTCTAGAGTCGGCGCAAAACCGTCACCACTTTACCGAAGATCACGAGCTCATCGGCACCGAATCGCAGAGGAGACAGCTGCGAGTTGGCGGGCACCAGCTCGATGTGGTCGCCCGTGCGCCGGAAGGTCTTCACCGTGGCCTCTTCACCGGGGATGCCGGCCACGACGACGTCGCCGTTGTCGGCGTCGGGCTGCTGGCGAGCCACCACCAGATCGCCGTCGAGGATGCCCGCCTCGATCATGGAATCGCCGCGGACGCGCAACATGAACAGCCGCCCGTCTCCGGTGAGGTCGGCGGGCACGGGGACCAGTTCTTCGACGTTCTCGGAGGCCAGGACGTCGGTCCCAGCGGCCACGTCGCCGACCAGGGGCACGTGGTGCACGGGCCGACGCTCGGCGGTGGCGCCCGAGCCCGGGTCGTAACACACCTCGATGGCCCGGGGCTTGGTGGGGTCGCGCCGCAGGTACCCCCGGCGCTGCAATGTGGACAGGTGGGTGTGGACCGTCGAAGGGGAGGTCAGTCCCACGGCCAGGCCGATCTCGCGCACGGACGGAGGAAAGCCCCGGTCGCGCTGCTGGTCGACGATGTACTCGAGGATCTGCCGCTGGCGCTCGCTCAGCTGGTCGTCGCCCATGGCTGCCGCTCCCTTCGCTTCGTGATCGAACGCGTGTTTCACCCGGAACGGTACCGGAGCGCCGGCGGCGATACAAACACCTGTTCCTTCCGCGCTTGACAGCGAACGGGCGTTCGTGGTTCGGTGGTACCCGAGCGAACGCAGGTTCGACGATGTGATGCAGAACGACCGAGCGGGCAGGAGGTGAGCATGGCGGCAGTGAGCATGGCGGCAGTGAGCACGACGGCGGTCAGCACCAGGCCGGCGGGCACGA
>JAHWJR010000303.1 GCA_019348335.1 Actinomycetota bacterium | reverse complement strand
CGCATCGGCCTGGGTGAGCACCAGGACGAAGTTCGACAGCTCGGCAACGTCGGTGCGGCGCTTGAGGTTGTGCAACGCGTCCCGCCGGGCCAGGCCGAGCTCCATCTCCTTCAGTGTTCGGGACAGCTCCTCGGACAGCGGCGAGTCGAAGTGCGAGCACACGGTCTGCATGGCCCCTTCGAGGCCCTGGCCGGCTTCGACGGAGATGGCCAGCAGGTCGATGGTGTCAGGCAGGTCCATGCGGATGGCGTGCGTCCGGTCGGCCACCTTGCGCTTCAACCATGACTGGGGGGCGAGGACCCCGATGAGGGGAAGGGCGACGAGGGCCAGCACCCCGATGCGGGCGCTCGGCTGTCCGGCGATCACGTAGATCACGCCCAGCACCGCGCCTCCGGCCCCGGCCAGGACCTGCAGCGTGACCAGCTCCTCGGCGCGCACCGACGACGCCACCCCACCCAGCACCAGCTGGCGGTGGACGCCTTGGACGTAGTTGCGCGGCGTCAGCCCGGCGATGCGCCGCAGTGACCCGGCGCCGAGAGGGCGGAGGATGCGGCCGAGGAAGGGCTCGGCCAGCGTCTCGTCGTAGACGTCGGCGACCTCCTGGCGCTCGTCGAGACTGCGCAGGTAGTCGGTGGCTTCACCGGCGGCGGCGAGACGACCCCGCACTCCCGTCAGCAACAGGAACCCCCCGAAGGCCAGGACCGACAGGGCGACGACGACACTCACGAGCTCCATGACGTTCTCCTCGGGACGGGTCTCCTCTGGCACGGAGACGAAAGCATCAGACTTCGATCTTGACCATGCGCCGGATGATGAAGAACCCGGCGAGCACGGAGGCGGCCGTCATGCCGAGGACGAAGATCCCCCAGCCCTGGTAGAAGGGCTGCAGGTACGCGGGGTTGGTGATCTGCACGGCCAGCATGATGAGCACCGGCAGGCCGGTGAGCACCCATGCCGAGATGCGACCCTCGGCGGTGAGCACGTCGACCTCCCGGCGAATCTCCTCCCGGGCCCGGATGAAGTCGGCCAGGGTGTGCAGCAGGTCGGCGAGCTTTCCCCCCACCTGCTGTTGGATGCGGATGGCCTGCACCACCCAGACGAGGTCCTTGATGTCGAGGCGACGGGCCATGCGATCGAGGGCGTCGACCACGCTCCCCCCGAGCCGGGTCTCGGCCACCACCCGCTGGAACTCCTCGGACATGGGCGGCTGCGACTCCTCGCACATCATCTGGATCGCCCGCAGGAAGGTGTGGCCGGCGGACAGCGACGAGGCGATGATCGACAGCGCCTCGGGCAGCTGCTCCTCGAACGCTTTCTGCCGCTTGTCGATGCGCCGGGCCAGGTACGCCTTGGCCAGGAACGGCGTGGCGCCGGCGCCGGCCACACCGAACAGCCACTGCTCGGTCACCGCCGACAACAGCAACCCGAACACGAGGGCGGCGCAGCTGGTGACGACCACGAACTCGCCGGAGCGAAGCGGCACCCGGGCCCGCTCGAGCTGCCGCTGCAAGGAGCCACGGGCGTCGAACTGGGCGACCATCCGCGATGCCAACTCGACGGTGTCGGTCACCAGAGGGCTCCGGGTCTCGCTCACCGGCTCGATGGCGACGTCGCGCTCGCCGTAGGGCAGATCGAGGATGTCGGCCAGGGACTCGGTGCGGGCCCGGAACCGGGAGAGGACGCCCACCACCACCATGGCCAGGCCCAGCCCGACCATCACTGCAGCGAGGACTTCGGTGCCGTTCATCGGGCACGCTCCGGTTCTGCCAGCTCCCTGGCGCTCGGCACCCGGGCCCTGCGGCCTCGGGACTCGTGGGTGGGAATGGTCCTGGCCGGCGGACGGAACACCTGGGCCGGCACCTCGATGTCCTGGGCCTCGAGGCGGTCGACCAGCTTCGGCCGCAGCCCCGTGGCCACCAGGGCGCCGGAGGGCTTGCCTCGCTCCGAGGGCAGCATGCGGTAGTGGAAGAGGTCCTGGAGGAGGACGACGTCACCCTCCAAGCCCTGGACTTCCGTGACGGCGGTGACCACGCGGCGACCGTCCGGCATCCGGTCCACCTGCATGATGAGGTGGAGGGCCGACACGATCTGCTCGCGGATGGCTCGTACCGGTAGCTCGTAGCCGGCCATGAGGACCATGGTCTCCAGGCGGGACAGGGCGTCACGGGGGCTGTTGGCGTGCACGGTGGTCATCGACCCCTCGTGGCCGGTGTTCATGGCCT